>JAKSTL010000110.1 GCA_024402595.1 Treponema sp.
GAAGGGGTAGCGGAAAAGACCGCAGCGAAGCGAGGACTTTGGAGCGAGGGGAAGGCCCAATTACAAAGTGCGAAGTGCTTTGTAATTTCCCCTCCCCATTACTTTTTTGTATTTATAGAAATAAAGTGTTTTTTTTGGTATGTTTAAGCTATGAGTTTGAAGAATTTAGATTATTCGGTTATTTATGCGGATGAAGAAATTGTTGTTTTAAACAAAAAATCTGGAATTTTGATTGCGGCAGATAGATATAATCCGGAAGCACCCCGTTTGGATTTACTGGCAGAGAAAGAATTTGGAAGATTGTATGCGGTTCACAGAATTGATAAGGATACATCGGGGTTGATTGTTTATGCACGAACAGCGGAAGCCCAGAGAAATCTTTCTATGCAGTTTGAGAAAAGAGAAGTTTCTAAAGTTTATCATGCATTGGTGTACGGTCATCCTTTGTGGGAAGATTTAACAGTAGATTTACCTCTTTTACCGGATGGAGATGACAGGCACAGAACCGTTGTGGACAAACGAAAAGGTAAACCTTCTACTACGATTTTTAAGAATCTTGGAAGTTGTGGCGCTTATTCTTGGATTGAAGCTCGACCAAAAACAGGAAGAACCCATCAGATTCGTGTGCATCTGGCGGCAAATGGGCTTTGTATTGTTTGTGACCCTTTATACAGTGGAAATCAGAAGCCTGTAAGATTAAGTGAAATTAAGCGAAAATGGAACGGAGATGAAGAGGAAGAAAGGCCTTTGTTAAAAAGATTGGCCCTTCATGCATATTCCATTGAATTTGCTCATCCAAAAACTGGTGAAAAAGTTAAATTTACAGCGCCTTACCCAAAAGATATGGATGCTACACGAAAACAACTGGCTAAGATTTTTGGCGTGAATCCTATTGTAGAAGAATAAACAAAACTCTGTATCTGTTTTTAATTTTTATGAATTGTTTTATGTATTTTTCTAAATTATTTTGCTTTAAGTTTAGAAATGGACTTGCTCTGATTTTTTTAGCACTTTTTTTATGCCAGAGTGCTTGGTGCGAAAAAAATTACGGCATTGAAATTGAGGCTTTTTCGGGAATAAAAAATGGTATGGCGAAGGAGTTTCAAATTCCAAAAATTAAAGAGGAATATAAAACAATAAGTGAATTAGACTGGCATTTTTCTGTTCCATACATTGGTGTTTCTGTAAAGTATAATTATAAAAACTTTATTGTTGGTGGCTCGGGCGATTTTTCAATGTCTGCTTTACTCCCCTCTTTGCAAAAATATAATCAGAACTTTATGGAAGATTTTGACTGGATGAATCTAATGTCGACGGGTGAAAATTACAGAACCCATTATTCCTGGAATAAAAATAAAGCGGAATATTTTTCTACGGACAGTTGTTTTGTTGGATATAAGTGGGATTTGGACAAGGGCGTTTCTGTGGCGGCTTACGGCGAATATTTGTTTGAAACCTTTTCTTTTTGCGCTTTTGACGGATTTAAGCAATATGGTGCGGTGGATGGCAGTGCGCATGGTTACAACTGTTATTTGCCATGGTCGGCTGATTTAGAAAAAAAATCTTTGGAAGGCACTATGGTTACTCTTGATTCCAAGGCACATTTTTTGGGAATTGGAAGTCAGATTGTTATTTCGCCTGAAAAAAACAATTTTCTTTCTAAGTGCACTTTTTCTTTGGGAGAAAGCTTCTTGGTGGCGCTGTACGCATTGGAAAAAGACTCTCATCTTAAGCGAAAGCCTCCAAAAATTATTGGTTTTGATTCCGCGGGAGCTGTCTGCTTAGAAACCAATGGTAAAATTGATTTTGCCTTGAATAATACAAATCTTTTTACAGTTGGTGGTGATTTTATCTACAGATTCAAACGCACTGGGCCTTATTTTGAAAAAGGTATGACGGAAAACGACAGCGAATGGACTTCCTTTAAAAACCTCTGTCTTGGCGCTTTTTCAATCTTTTATTATACTTTTTCCCTTGGCTATACTTGCAATTTATGAAAAAACATTTTTGTGTAATTCTCATTTTCTTATTTTTTTCGACTCTTCTTTTTAGTTTTGACAACGGACTTTTTACTGTTTCTACAAAATGTTATTCAGGCGCTTATTGGGGAAACATTTATGAAAAGGTTTTAATTGACGGCAAAAATAATTCAAAAGAAATCTATAGTTTATTGGATTGGGAATTAAAACCGCTAAGTTTTTATGGATTTGGGTTTTCCGAAACTTATTATAAACATTTGACTTTTGATTTTGATGTGCGGAAGGGATTTTCTGGTAAAAATGGGAAGGCACTTAAAACTGGGTGTATGCAGGATTATGACTGGATAAACGGATTTGAAAAAGGTATTACAAATTACTCTTATCATGATTGTTATTTGGAAGATTTTCTGCAGATGCGTTTTTTTGCGGGTTATGATTTTTCTTTGCAAAAAAATTGGTTCGGCTTAAAAATAACACCGCTTTTGGGCTGGTATTTAGAAAAAATCGCTTTTTCTGGTAATGACGGATACGCAACATACAAATCTAATGATTGGAAGAAACAAGTCTTTTCTGGGCAGGTAATTTCTTACAGTCAAGAAACTTTTGTTGGCCAGTTTGGATTACAGACTCAGATGAATGTTTTTAACTTTTTTGGAAACTTTACCCTAACCTACTGTCCTGATTTTAGAATAAATGCCTTGGATCATCATTTTTTAAGAGATTCTTATTTTAATGATAATTTGGAAAATGGGGAGATGTGGAATCTTTATATGGAAATTGGCTACAGTTTTTTAAGCCATCACACTTTTGGAATAACTGGTGAATATCAATATGTGCCAGATATTTATGGGTACACTATGGCCAAAAGTAATAAATCAAACTGGCATAAAGTTAGCGGATATGGTGGCTGTGAAAGAAAAATCTTTGCCGCATCAATTTATTACAAACTAACTTTCTAAAACTCTTTGCCTACTGATATTTTATTCGGATTGAAGTTATTCGCCGCTGATACACATCTTCCACTGTAAAAATTGTTTTGTTATAAATGTACACATTTCCAATGGACGGAAGATAACCAAAATGCTCCAGCAACCAACCGCCTACAGTATTCATATTATCAGACTCCAGATTTAGATTTAGAACTTCATTTACATCGTCCAGTTTTAATTCGCCTGGAACAATAAAACTATTATGAGAAACCAGCTTGATTTTATCTTCCGGCGGCACATTATCATAGGAGTTTTCGTCCATCATTCGTCCAAAAACCATGCGCATTATATCTTCCATTGTAACTAGTCCCAGAGTTTCTCCCTGCTCACTCAACACAACTGCCATTTTAAACTCTTCCTGTCTAAACTTCTGCAATAATTCCAAAACAGAAAAGGTTGCGGGAACAAAAATTACCTGTGTCATTAAATCTTTTAAAAAGTTTTCTGACTGATTGGAGGAAAAAAGCAAGGTTTTATAATTGATTACACCAACCACATTATCAGGAGAATCTTTATAAACAGCAAGAGAAGAAAAACCAGATTTTATAAACTCATCAAGCACCTGATCATAAGAAGCGGTAATACTTACGGAACTAACAAAAGAACGATGCTTCATAATATCGCTAACCTGCAAGTCATTGAAATGAATGATTTTGTTCATCATTTTGCTTTCGTCTTTTTCGATTGTTCCTTCTTTTTCGCCAACATCAATCAAGGTAGTCAATTCTTCTGCTGTTACAAAACTTTCTGAAGGTTTTACAATTTTTTCGATTAAAAAAACAACAATATGGGACAGTCTTTCGAAAAGCCAGATAATTGGGAAGAAAACAATTTCTAGAAAACGCAAAACTATGGAAGAAAAACAAGAGATTTTTTCGGGATTCAGTCCGGCTAAAGTTTTAGGAATTATTTGACCGAATGTGGTTATGAAAAATGCAGTTGCCAATGTTGGAAGACCGACTCCGCCGCCACCAAAGGTTTTTACTACTAAAGCAGTTGCCAATGCGGAAACGAGGGAGTTTAGAAAATTTGTTCCGATTAAAACAGTTGTAAGCAAGCGGTCCATATTTTCTTTTAATTTTGCTACGACCTTTGCATTTCGTTTTTTTTCTTCCACCATGGTACGAACTTTTATTTTTGAAATTGAAAGGTATGCCGTTTCTGATGATGTAAAAAATCCGACACAGGCGATGAGAATAATTATTACAATGAAAATCAAAAGATTTGTTATCATAAAGCTATTCAGCCTCCATCTGAACCCGTTCAAGCAGCATTCTTTCTATTCGGTGGGCCTGAATCTTGGTAACTGTAAATCTCCAGCCTTCAAAAAGGATTGAATCATTTTGCTGAGGCATTCGATTTATTTGTTCTGTAAACCAACCGCCAATGGTTTCGTTCATTTCTGAATCAAGGGAAATGCGAAGATTATCTTTTATTGTTTTTAGCAAAACAGCGCCGTTTATTTCAAAATGATTTTCGTCTTCCACCGATGAGTAATCAAAAACTTTACCACGAAGGGAATTATCGCCGGGGAGTGCAAAAATCTCTCGGGAAATGTCTTTTTCGGTAACAAGGCCATCGGTACCAGAATATTCGTCCACAACTATGGCTATGGACTGGTGATTTTCAAAAAGCATTTGCTGTACGGAAGACATTTTTTTTGTTCCAAGGATAAAAATTGGTGGCCGCATCACTTGTTTTATAGAAAAATCCTGGGGGCATTTTTTGAACTTTAACATATCTTTTAAATAAAGAATGCCAATTATATCATCTATTGAGTTACGATATACAGGAAATCTGGTAAAGTTTAAGCGCTGAGAAAGTTCTATTACATCTCTATAAGAAGCTTCACAGGAAATGGCTTTAATTTTTGTTCGTGGTACCATAATATCTTGTGCTTCTAAATCGGAAAACTTAAAAATCTGGGACATCATTCTGTTTTCGTTTTCTTCGATGATTCCGCTTTCTGAGCTCATTTCAAAAAAGGTTTTTATTTCTTCTTCTGTATAGGATTTTTTTTGATTATTTGTTTTTATTCCAAAAATCCGCAGTATTCCACGAGCTATGGTGGTTACAATTTTGACAATTGGCTGCATAATAAAAACCACAACTGAAACAAATCCGCTTAATCCATAGGCAATTTTATCGGGGCACCTGGTTGAAATAGTTTTTGGTGTAATTTCTCCAAAAATTAACAGAAGGATTGTAGCTGTAATTGTGGCTATTCCTACTCCACTTTCGCCAAATAAAGACAAAGAAATAGAAGTAATAATGGCAGAAAGGAAGATATTTACTAAATCGTTGGAAATTAAAAGGGTGTTGATAAGATACTCTTTTTTATCTAGAAGTTTTCCTACTCTTAAGGCTCTTTTATCTTTTTTCTTTCTTAAAATCCTTAAACGAAGCTTATTCATTCCTAAAAAGGCACTTTCTGAAATTGAAAACAACATAGAAAGAACTATTAAGAGTATTGCTATTATATATAAATACGAGGGTACGCCGTCCATTTTTTTACTGTTTATCTGGTGCTTTTTCTCCCGCACCATCTTGCAAAAGGCCTTTGTAATAGCTGATTGCACTTTGAATATAATCAGATTTATCGCTGGTTGAATCTGAAGACAAAGCAAGATTCAAATAATTCAATATTAAATTGTAATCTTCAGAACCCGAAGAACCTAGCAAATAAGCTGCCAAATAATAACATTCCTGCTTTTGGGATGCTTCCATATAGGGATTTGAAGTTGCATCTACATAAGTTTTTACCGCTCCACCAATATCACCTTTTGTATACAGTGCAATAGCTTCTGACTCGGCGGCAAGAACAAGATATTTTCCAATCAATCCAGATTCATTTTTTTTATCAAGAGTTGGAATCTGTTTTGCAAGGTCCAGCATAAAAGGTTGATATGTTTCTTCCGTTGAATTATAAAGTTCATCAATGGCGACAACCTTTTCAAGATTTGTTCCTGTAGTGGTGGCAAGAACTTTTTCGTTTAATTCTGCAGAAATCTGATTATAATTTTGCAGAAGGGTTGAAAAATCATCGACATCCAGGATTTCATCTTCATATTCAACTTCAGAAATTACATATCCGTCTTTTGTAAGAAGGAAAATTGATGGTGTGTATTTGCAATCCAACAAACAAGCAAATTGATAACCGGTCTGCATTAAAAGGGCAAACTGTTCGGCTTTTTGCTTTTCTTCTTTTGTGGCATTTTCTGGAGCTACTGTTTTTTCGTAGGCTTTTTGGGAAAAATCAAAATGGAAAATTGTGTATTTTTTACCAATCTGTTCTTCAAAGGCTTTTGTTTTAATGATATCACTAATAAACTGCTGGCTGATATAATCATCACCATCGGAAGTTACTATTACAAGTATGTCCTGATTATTCTTAGCAGCTTGTTTTTTGGCAGATTCCATATCCAAGAAACATCCACATTCATCTAATAAAGGGGTGTTCTTTTTTCCACAAGACACAAAAAAAGATGTAACGAGTAAAGCTATTAGTAAAAATCTGTATTTTTTCATTAAAACAATTTCCTTTCTTGGGATAATCTACGGTTATTATCTTTTAGGATTTTTCCAAAGATTGTCCTGAGAGTTTCCGAAGATTTTTCCCAAAAATCTAACTATTTTGTAAAATATGCAACACCAGCGGCAAAAATGTTTTCGCAAGTTGTTTCATTTGCGTTTGAAAGTGGATTTCCGCCAACATTCTTAAACAAATCAAGGCTTGAACCATTTGCTTCCATGCCAACTCCGCGTTCGTTGTGTCCCATTTTACCAAGCACATGTCCGTCTGGAGAAGTAATACCTTCAATTGCAAAGGCAGAACCGTTTGGATTGTCTGGTTCAGTGATTGCTGGAACTCCATATTCATCAACATACTGGCTGAATACTTGTCCATTTTTGAACAATTTTTCTGCAGTTGCTTCATCAACTACAAAGCGTCCTTCACCGTGAGATATTGCTATTAAGTGATTGCGTCCGTCAACTACGCTTGGATGCAATGCCCAAGGAGAGGCGGCAGATACAATTCTTGTACGAACAATGCGGCTGATATGGCGGCCAATTCTGTTGTAAGTAAGAGTTGGCATATCATCTTTCATATCAACAATTTCACCGTACATTGCAAGACCTGTCTTAACCAATGCCTGGAAACCGTTACAAATACCAAGTACAAGACCATCGCGTTTCTTTAAGAGGTTCATAACTTCTTCAGAAATGTTTCCTGCTTTCAAAACGTTTGCAATGAATTTTGCAGATCCGTCTGGTTCATCACCGGCAGAGAAACCACCAGATAGAGCAAGAATCTGTGTATCTTTAAGTTCTTTTTCAAGTTCGATTAAACTTTCTGCCAGCATTTCTGGATTTTTGTTACGGAGAACAACGATTTTTGTGTTACCGCCAGCAAGGTTGAAAGCACGTGCCATATCAAATTCACAGTTTGTACCTGGGAATACAGGGAGCAATACTTTTGGTTTAGAAACTGGCTGAACAAATGCAGGAGCTTTTCTAACATCAGAAAGTGATTTGTGAACTGAAGTT
>JAKSTL010000111.1 GCA_024402595.1 Treponema sp.
AGAGGCTTTCGCGTTATAAGACCTTGCAAATAAAAGAATAATGACCCGCAATTTTGGAGGGTAGTCAACCCCAATACCAATTTGCGTGTGTAACGTTTTTATTTGTGAAATTTCCAGAAAACAAACTTCATTTTCAGCTGAAATTACGACAAAAAGGCCTGGTTTTTGCCAATAAGTTTATTGGTTGATTTTGCGGATGTGGATTTATACATAACCATGGTATAATTTTGATATAAAAAGTGGATTATCCAAATCAACAGGAATTGATTTAAATATTGTAAAAATCCGAAGGTAAAGGAAATGAAAGAAATATATAAATTAATTTTAGTATTGGTATTTAGTTGTCAGATAGGTTTTGTATATGCCGAATCTGATTTTAATAAAGAGGCTGAGAGATTCAATAATTCGGTTGAAACTAAGGGGTGGCAATCTGATAATCCTTCTATGATTTTCTATAGACGGAATGTGAATGATGGATCTTCCTGGAGAAAAAGAAATCTTACTTATAATAAGAATGATATGAAGCTTTCAAAAGAAAAGTTGATGTCTACAGTCTGGCTGGTTGATTCAAAGAAAGATCCATCGGGACGACTTTTGTTTTATTCAGATGATTATTTTGCTATTGGTTCTTGTTATGCTGACATATATGCTTTTGGAAAATATTCTATCGAAAATGGAAAAATAATTTTGTCAGAGTATGATTTCAATAAGAATGTCACATATTGTCTTTCGCTGTTTAATGGAAGCTCTGTTTCTGGAGTGTTGAATTATGAGACGGACAGCCCTTTATATGCTAATGAAATTGTTTTTAATGAAGTTACTTTTTATCCAGCTGATTGCATAAAAGAAAATGGTGCAAAAGCTAAAATCAATAATGTTCCTGTGATTGTTGATATTTCCAAAAAAGTAATGACTGATAATGTAAAGTTTAGAACGGAACCATCAACAAAAGCAAAAACTCAGAAAGTTTGGTTGTATGGTGAAATGTTTAATGCCTCTGTTGAATCTGTAAAAAAAGGAACTGTAATCGACACAAGAGCTAGAACAACTGAACTTGAAGAATATGATGGCGTAAAGGGATATTGGTACTACATATATTTTTCCGTAGTTGATACAGAACAATACGGCTGGATATTCGGTGGATATTTAAATGATTATGATGAAAATAAAAAGGACGAATATTCAAAAACTTTATCTGCTGAGTTTAAGAAATAATTATATAAATCAATAAGAATTGATTTAATTAACCTTTAAAAAATGCTATTCTGACTGTTGATTATGAAAACAGTAAGCTGCCTTTAATTATTGTGGCTATTGCAACAGTTCTAGCACAGTCACTTTTTAACCAATAATACCTTCGTATTCATAACCCGCATCAATTACGGCAGCCTTTATAAGAGTTTCGTCAACATCTTTTGAAGTGGTAATGGTTACGAGGTTTTCTTCGTGAGAAGGAGTTGCACTTTCGATTCCTTCAATTGCTTCCAGAGCCTTTTTTACGTGAGCTTCACAGTGAGCGCACATCATACCTTTTACTGTAATTTTCATGGTTTTCTCCTTTGTGGAAATATTAATTTCTTCCTGTAAGACTGATTTGTCTTCAGGATTTTGTACTGAAATATTTGCGTCCTCTTTATGAAGTTTTACAAAATTCAGACGCAGGGCATTTGAAACAACACAGAAACTTGAAAGTCCCATGGCTGCTGCACCGAACATAGGATTTAATGTCCATCCAAAAAGTTTAATGAAACATCCGGCGGCTAGTGGAATTCCAATGGCGTTGTATATAAATGCCCAGAAAAGATTTTCACGGATGTTTCTAATTGTAGCACGACTTAGTTTTACTGCATCTGCAACTTTAATTAAACTGTTTTTTATAAGAACAACTTCTGCAGCATCGATGGCGATGTCGGTCCCAGCACCAATTGCAATACCTGTATCTGCCTGGGTAAGGGCAGGGGCATCGTTTATGCCGTCACCAACCATAATGACTTTTCCTTTTTCCTGCAGTTTTTTTATGTTGGCAGCTTTGTCACCAGGCAGAACTTCTGAAATGATATTTTCAGTTTTTATTCCGGCCTGTTCTGCTATATATGATGCAGTCTGTTTGTTGTCGCCGGTAAGCATGAATACTTCCAGTCCCATAGCTTTAAGTTCTGAAATTGCCTGGGCTGAATCTGTTTTTATGGAATCAGCAGTAAGGATAATTCCAAGAAAAGCATCTTCTGTTGCAAAGAACAATGGGGTTACTCCCTGAGGGACAGAGCTTGAAGCCGAATCAATTTTTTCCTGAGTAATTTTTGGACAATTAGACAAGATGAACTTTTTGTTTCCGCCATAAGTCCAGATTCCGTTTACAAGGGCTTTTACACCTTTTCCGGAAACTGCTTCAAATTTTTCAGCAGATTGAATTTCAATTCCCTGTGTTTTTCCGTATTCCACAACAGCTTTTGCCAGAGGGTGTTCAGACTGATTTTCCAGAATGCATGCAGTTTTAAGAAGATTTGTTTCGCTGATATTTTTTTCAGGATTTATTCCAATGACATAAGGTTTTCCCTGTGTGATGGTACCGGTTTTATCCAGAACAACAAACTTTGCTTTCCCCGTCTGCTCAAGGCTTTCTGAAGTTTTAAAGAGGATTCCGTTTCTAGCCCCTGTTCCGTTTCCTACCATAATTGCAACAGGTGTAGCAAGCCCCAAAGCACAAGGACAGCTGATTACAAGAACAGAAACTGCACGGCTTAGTGCATATCCAACGGTCTGACCTGTAAGAAGCCACACTATAAATGTGATGACTGCAATTGAAATAACTGCGGGAACAAAAATGCCCGAAACTTTATCTGCAATTTTTGCGATTGGAGCCTTTGTCCCGGCCGATTCACTTACCATTCGGATAATTCCGGCAAGGGTAGTATCTTCTCCAACACGGGTGGCCTTGCAAACAAGAAAGCCCGAAGTATTTATTGTACTGGCAGAAACCTGCTGGCCCGGATTTTTTTCAACAGGGATACTTTCTCCCGTAAGAGCAGATTCATCGACAGCACTTTCTCCTTCAAGGACAATGCCATCAACTGGAATATTATCACCAGGCCTTACTACAAATTTATCTCCAACCTGAACATCTTCTATAGAAACTTCTGTTTCTTTTCCGTCTTTCAGAATAACCGCTGTTTTTGGAGCCAGCTTCATTAAAGATTTAAGGGCATTTGTTGTCTTTCCTTTTGAATAGGTTTCCAGTGTTTTTCCGATAGTGATTAAAGTAAGAATGGTTGCCGCAGATTCAAAATAAAACTGATCCATGAAATACATAACCTGTTCATGGTTTCCATGCAAAACTGCTCCAGTCATGGCAAAAAGAGCATAAACACTGTAACCAAAAGATGCTGTGGCACCCAGGGCAACAAGGGTGTCCATATTTGGGGAACGGTGAAAAAGCCCTTTAAATCCACTGATGAAAAATTTCTGGTTGATAACCATTATCATGGCGGAAATTAAAAGTTCATAAATTCCCATGGCAACATGGTTTCCCTGAAGAAAAGGAGGGAGAGGCCAGTTCCAGAGCATATTTCCCATGGAAACATACATTAAAGGAATAAGAAGAAGGGCAGAGGCAATGAGCCTTTTTTTCATTTTAGGAGTTTCTGTGTCTTTTAAAGAATCTTGAGAATCTGGGTTGGAAGATTTTTCTGCATTCTTCAGGCTGGCACCATAACCTGCATTTGTTACTGCCTGAATAATTGCTTGTGAATTTGCAGTTCCTTCCACTCCCATAGAATTAGTCAGGAGATTTACTGCACAGGTTGTAACACCCTCTACAGAATTTACGGCTTTTTCAACTCTTGCCACACAGGCCGCACAGCTCATGCCTGTTACATTATACTGTTCCATAATCCGCTGTCTCCATTTTATCTCATCATTTTTTGAAGTGTATTCATCAGTTCATCAATAATTTCATCATTTCCATTTCTGATATTATCTGCAACGCAGGTTTTCATATGATTTGCCAACAGAACTTTGTTAAAGCTGTTCAAAGCTGAGTTTACTGCTGAAACCTGAATGAGAATATCAGTACAGTAAGCATCATTTTCCAGCATGTTTTCAATGCCACGAACCTGACCTTCTATGCGTTTCAAGCGGTTCATTAAATCTTTGTATTCTTTATCATCCCGTTCTTTATGTTTTCCTGAACAACAAGGACAGTTATCATTTGTACTTTCCATATTTAGAATATACCCCTGTAGGGTATTTGAAGTCAATGAAAATGATGTATTTTAGGTAAGTTGTATGAATTTTGTATTAATAATTATGATTGTGACAAATAAGGGAAAATAAATGAGCTAGGAATCAGATAGCTTTAAACTTGTTTCCATTGGACTTCCAGTTTATACTTTCTGATTCTTATTCAATTTCTTTAAGAATAAAATGATTTTTCCGGGTTTCTATTAATCCTTCTTTTACCATTTTAGAAAGTTCACCACTCATAGCAGAGCGTTCAAGGTTTAAATAATCAGCTAACTGCTGGCGGTCAAAAGGAATATCAAACTCCATAGCCTGATTTATTTTTGCCTGATAAGTTAGATATGCCGTCAGTCTTGATCGAATTGTTTTTGTTGAAGTAAACATGATTTTTTGAGAAAGCTTTAAATTTTTCCTGCTGCAGATATTCACGAGAATCTGGGACAATTTGATTTTCGACTGAACATTCTTTCCATTCATGATTTCCTGGATATTTATAAATGCAATCTCACAATCTTCTATTACCTGAACATCAACCATTAATGGTTCGCCGGTAATTGCGTAAGTTTCTGCAAAAAATCCACCAGTCTCAACTTTATCAAGAATGATTCTGTTTCCCCAAAAATCGTTTTGTTCAATCTGAATGCTTCCACTGAGAACAATTCCCATATTTTGTATTACATCACCTGCATAGAATATGAACTGACCTTTTTCGTATTTTTTCTTTTTCTGAACAAAATTCATAAGACGTTCTGAGATATTTATCTGCATTTTTTCTCCAATTTGTTGTTTTAACAACATTTTTATTTTACATCATAAGTTATATTTTGTGTAACGATAACAACATGGAGTGTGTGTAAAATTATCAGAAAGATGTGTAAGGCACCCGGTCAGAGGTGCCGGTGTTAAATTGAAAACCGTTAAAAAAAATTGCGAGGTAGCAATTTTTTAGGTTATCCAACATTATCAGTTTGGGAAAAGATGATTCCACTTTTGAATGATCCAAAACCTACTGTTGTTCGTCAATGTCTGTCTTCGCTTCATGAGGTGGTTTTATATCTTCCTGAAATGACAGATGATTTGGTTGTGGCAATTAATGGAATTGATTTGAGTAAATATAAAGACAGCATGAGTCCGCTGATTAAAAAAGATGCGGATGCATTGCTGAAAATTATTGGGGTGTAGATTTATCTACTCATTTCCCGATGCAATCCAGGTGTCGTCGTCGCTGTGATAGTAAATCAGTTCTGGATAATTTTTATTACATACATTGCATTTTGATTCCGATTCTACGGCTGGGCTATAGCAGAATGGACAGTAAAAAACATTGTCCACACCACTTTGAACAGCTAAAGTTTTTCCAGGCAACATTTTAAAATTGTAGCCTTCTTTTGTATTTACGTTTTCCATTTTGAAAGTTCCTTAAGCTAATATATCACAATTATAAAAGTCCTGGTATTAAATCACAACTTTAGCCAAAAACTTCTGATAATCCTATATAATAGAAGAATGAATAAAACTCAACTCCACGAATCCATCCTGAATAATTCTCAAATAACTTTTGCTCGCAGCGGGGGAAATGGCGGCCAGAATGTGAATAAGGTGAATACTAAAGTTCATCTTGTACTGCCGGTTACTGCTATTGGCGGAATTACGGAAGAGGAACGAGTAAAGATTCGTGTGAAGCTGGCAACCATTTTGAATAAAGAAGATTGTCTGTTTCTTGATGTAGATGACGAACGTTATCAAGAACGGAATCGTGAAATTGCGCTGGCTCGGTTGGAGAATCGGATTGTTCAGGCTTTGGCTGTGCAGAAAAAAAGAAAGCCTACAAAACCTACAAAGGCCAGTAAAGAAAGAAAACTAAAATTGAAGAAAATCAGATCGGAAGTGAAGAAGAATCGGCAGAAGATTTGGTAAAATGTGATATATGGAATTAAAAAAATCTGAAATTAAAAATGTTAATGAAATCTATTTTCTGGTTCAGAAAACAATCAGAACTGTTTATTCAAAGTATTATGCTCCTGGTGTTGTGGATTTTTTTTGCAACCATCATTCTTTGGAGAGAATTGCTGAAGATATAGAAAAAGGTATTGTTTATATCATTCATGAAGATGGCGAGATAGTGGCGACTGGAACATTGGATGGAAATCACATCACAAGAGTTTTTGTAAATCCAGAACATCAAAAAAAAGGAATCGGCACTTTTATTTTTGATTCGTTTGAGAAAATGATTTTTGATAACGGGGAACATGTGGAATTGGATGCATCTCTTGCTGCAAGTCTTATGTATGAAAAACGAGGTTATAAAACAATCCGTCATGAAACAATTGAATGTGAAAACGGTGATATTCTGGTTTACGAGGTGATGGAAAAATGATTTATTTAAAAGAAGCAAACTTTGAAGATATTGAAAAAGAATGGCAGTTTGTAAAAGCAATGCCGGAAGATGAAAATGGACTTACAAATCAGTGGGCAGATATTTCCCGGGAAGATTTTGAAAAATCTGCTTTGCCTGATATGGTTCGCTTTTCTAAAGGAATTGATTTACCAGAGTGGATGGTGGCAGAGACTTTTCTCTTTCTGTGGGATGATGATGAAATTGTTGGTCAGTTCAGGTTGCGTCAATATTTGAATGATGCACTTCGTGAAGGTGCAGGTCACATTGGTTACGGGGTTGGAAAAGCATATCGCGGTAAAGGCTACGGCACAAAAGGTCTGGCACTTACACTTGAATATGGAAAGAACATCATTCCCGAAGATGAGTTTTATCTTCGGGTAAACAAAGATAATCCTGCTTCATTAAAAGTGATGATAAAAAACGGCGGCAGAATTGTGGGTGAAAATGATGAAAAGTATTTTGTAAGGATAAAAAAGTGAACTACACCCCAACTGAAGTTTATCGATGAACCTAAAAAAAGCAGTGCTTTTTTCTTAACGGTTCTTCGATTATAGGCATACAAAAAACATGGTTATAGAATTATTGGCGAACTGGATAATATTCCAACTGGAAATAAGAAATATCATTTGATAAAGGATTTATAATTGGTTGAATATAAGTAACAAAAATGCAACCCCAGGTTTATGGAGTTTACAGGCAGCGTGGGATAATATTGAAAATCAGAGAGGTTACTATGACATTTTGTGATAAATTGCAGATTTTAACTGGGGAATATATTTATAAAACCACAGTTACAGGCGATATTACCTGGTTTCAGGG
>JAKSTL010000112.1 GCA_024402595.1 Treponema sp.
AAAAAACTGAAAAAGAATGTTTGAAGATTCTTGGTAAAGTTGTTGATGGTAAAATCGAAAACGCAGCTGGCCCAATCGTTTCTTCAACATGTACACGGGTTCCTGTAATTGATGGTCATACAGCTTGTGTTTCTTTGGAATTTGGTGAAAAGAAGCCAACTCTTGAAGAAATTGAAAAAATCTGGACATCTTATACATCTCTTCCACAGGAATTGAAATTGCCTTCTGCTCCAGAACATCCAATCGTTGTTCGTCATGAAGAAAACCGTCCACAACCACGCCGCGACCGTGAAACAGAAAAAGGTATGGCTTGTGTAATTGGTCGTCTTCGTCCATGTAATGTTTTTGATGTTAAATTCGTTGCATTGAGCCACAATACAAAACGCGGTGCCGCTCTTGGTGGTATTTTGAATGCAGAATTGTTGAAAGCAAAAGGATATTTTGACTAATTTATAAAAACCAATTTATAAAAACTCCCCCAGACTATCCAACATTGACAGTAAATATAAGTGAAAATTAGTTTTGCGGGGAGTTTTAATTATTTGAGGGGAAAAGCCTTTCCCCTGGGTTCAGCCTGCGTTGCAGGCTTCACCACACCCCTTTCTAACGGGGTAATTTTTCTTCTTTACACAATCCATTTTACCCTAATGTAAAAATCAAAAAATTATACGCGACCCCGTAACGCCCCAGCCGAATCAATTTCAATCAAAAAGTGCTATTTTTTTGCCACAAGAATCATTGTGCGGGCGTGCTGGTCGTAAGGTGTTTTTGTAAAGTCGCCGTAAACTTTTGCAGAAGAAAATCCTAATTCTAAAAGTTTGTCCCTTAATTCAGGCGCAGAATACAAACGCTGCACATAATTGTGAACAATTTTTTTGCCGTTTTTATCGATTAAAGTCCATTTGTTGTTTAAACCTTCCCAATCACCAACCACAGAAAACTCCGTTTCTACCGTAAAACCCGCTCTTTCAAAGGTTTCTCCCGGTGTAAAATACATAATGGCCGTTTCCCGACTGGTACATTCCATAATAAAAGTGCCACCCTTTTTTAATGAAGAAGCAATGTTTTTTAAGATTTTATAATCATCGTCTTTGGAGTCGCAGTAACCAAAAGATGTGTAAAGATTTACGGCACAGTCAAAGGTGTCTGGCTGGCAAAAAGTTCTTAAATCCTGATTAACAAAGTTTATTCTTAAGTTTTCTGCTTGGGCCGAATCAATGGCGGCTTCTAAAACAGATTTTGTAATATCTACACCAGTTACATCCATGCCCAGTAACGCCAATTCTGTAGAAATGCGCCCAATTCCACAGGCTGCGTCTAATATTTTTGCACCTTTTTTCAAATCTCCAAGCTTTACAACATACTCAGCTACATCTGGAGCTTCTGACCAAAGGTTGTCGTCATACATAATTGGTCCGTAAGTTGTCCAAAAGTCTTCAGATTCAAACCATTCGCTCATTTTAAGTTCTCCGCCGCTTTAAGACTTCGTTCAGCCAGATTTTCTAAATCTTTTCCTGTTGCCAAAAAAATATCGGCCGAATGTTCAAAACAATATTTTGCCAAATCTTCATCTGTTTTACTTGGATTAGTTTTTGTTAAAATCAGCCCTTTTGCATAATAATCGGTGCCTAAGGCCAATGTGTTTTCTGCGGCTCGGTCGTAATTTATTGCTTCATCAATGGCTTCCAGTGCCGTTTTTTTATTTCCAGAAAGAGAATTGACTTGTGCAAGTTTGTAACAGGTAATTCCCAGCTCCGAAAGATAACATTCCTCTTTGAATACTTTAATGGCTTCTTGATAATTTTGTATTGCCAGCTGATATTTTTCCTGTTTTCTGTAAATATCACCATAAGTGCTCTGGAATTGTGCATAAGAATATAAATCTTTTTTTACAGCGCCTTCATTTTGTTTAAGCAAAGTCAAAAGCTGATTATAATCGGTGTTCGTTTCTGCATTTAGATTTATTCTGATTTCGCTTAAAACACAAAGGGACAGATTTAATTCTGGATTTGTTGAATATTTTGCAAAAAGATTAGCTTTTTCCAGATATTTGTAGGCTTCGGCTTTATTTGGAGGATTGTTTGAAAGATATAAGCTTACATAAGCAAGACTGACAGAAGTTAATAAATCATAATTGTCTATGCTCATTGCTTGAGAAAAGGCTTTTATTAAAAATCCTTCTGCTTTTTCGTAATCACCAGAAAGTATACCTGCATTGGCATTTTCCAGCATTTCAATTGCAGAATCTCGTACCAAGGTAATTTCCATCACTCTTTTTGGGGAAGTTTTGCAGGAAATAATAAAAATTGAAAAAAAGGTACAAATCAAGCTGAAGATAAATATTTTTGCGGTTTTTCTTCTGTTTTTGTTCATTAGAATGCCTCTTCTCTTAATTTTGGTGTAACGCTGGCAGATTCAGGTTTTTCGGAAGAGTTGCCTTTTATTAAAGGATTATTTTTTACTCCAATTGCAATATCTTGAATCTGTTTTAATAAAGTCTGAACTTGGGCGAGAATTACGGAAATCTGTGGCATTTCGCTGCCAATTGATGATGATATGCCGTTTACATCTCCTAAAGTTTGGTCTAAAGAGTCGAATAACTGACTTATGGCTCCATTAGATTCTTCTGTTTCCAATAATCGAGGAATTAAACCTTGTGGATTTTTTATAGCGCCAGTCAATGTGTTTACATCATCCAGAATAAGATTTAGTTTTTGGATTGATGTGGTAAGATTGTTTGTAATATTTGAAAGGGCAACAGAATCATCACCAGAAAGGAAAAGACTTATCTGACTTAAAATTGTGTTGATTTGGGTGAAGGTTTGGGCCAAAGGTGAATCTTCCAAATTGCCGTCCAAAATATCTGAAATCTGTACCACTAAATAATCTATGTCTTTTACTAAACTTGTGGCGGAATTGACAATTGTGGTAATAGAATCGGTCTGTTCGCTTAATTGAACCAGATGATTTTTTATAATGACTTTTGCTTCTGGACTGGATTTTTCGGGAATAAAAGAGTCGTCTTCTATAATGCCGTCGGATAATCCTGGGTAAAAAATTAATGAAGAACCAAGCCCTATTGGACTTACCGATAGTTCTATTACAGAATTGTGTTTTATGCGATTTATGTATTCGTCAGAAATGTAGAAATTAACAATAACTTGGTCATTATCATTTAGGGTGATTTTTGTTACTTTTCCAATGCCAAAACCTTTGTATTGAATGGCCATTCCTTCTGAAACATTAGAACCAGATGAAACTACGGTATAAAAAGGATGTTTTGGAACAAACCATTTTTGTTTTGAGCCAATAAAGAAAATAATAAAAATAAGCGCTGCAATGGCTATGAGAGAAAGGCTTCCTACAATCTGGTCTGCATATTTGATTTTGAACTTCATTTTTTTCCTGATGATTTATATTTTAATTTTGGGATTTACGGGCTTGTTGAAGTTTTTAAACCTCACCCCGGGTCGTTTTCTTCCGATTTCTGATTATTTGTAGATATAATTTCTGTTTTTGATACAACGCCAGAATCTAGAAAATATTTGTTTCCGTTGAAGGTTTTTATAAAATCTGCGTCGTGACTTACATAAATTAAGGTTTTATTTTCTTTGTAGCAAAAATCTTTGAGCAGTGAAGTTATGATGTTTACAGTTCTTTCGTCCAGAGATTCGGTGGGTTCATCTAAAAAAAGAATGTCTGGCTTGCAGATAATGGCTCTGGCAAAACCAATCATTTTTTGTTCACCAATAGAAAGGCCTGCGGGTCTGAATGTGATTGGTTTTTCACAGCCTACAAGATTGAATACTTCTAAAATGCGTTCTTTTCTTTCTTCCGGGGACATTTCTGGAAAATGAATCTGTAGAGGAAGTTCAAGATTGTGGTAAACATCCTGATTTTGCCAAAGGGCGGAATCTTGAAACATAAAGCCCATTTTTTTTCGGAAGTTTTCATTTTCTTTTATGGTCATAAGATGGACATTTTTGCCGTTATAAAAAAGATTGCCTTTTGTTGGAGAAATAATTCCTGCTAAAAGTTTAAGGGCAGATGATTTTCCTCCACCAGGTTCTCCAAGAAAAGCGGTTATGGTGCCGGAATGCACGGTAAGAGTTAAATCTTCTATTACGGTAATTCCATTAGAAGAAAAAGAGATGTTTTTCATTTCAAAAAGGGCTGGTTCATTATAGGACATAGGATAACACCGTTATAAATACATCTGCGATGATACAAAGACTAAAAGCTTTTGAAACTGCTCGTAAGCCTGCCATTGGTATTTCTGTGGAAGCTTGTCCTGCATTAAAACCGTATAAAGTTGCGGAACCAGAAATAATCATTCCAAAAATAATGCTTTTTATAATGGAAATGATTATTACTTTAACAGAAAGGGAACTGAATAGGTTGTTAAAATATTCTATTATATTTGTGGTGGATATAAATTGGATTACTATGGAAGGTGCCATTAGTCCAAAGATTGAAAAATAAATGTTCAGAAAAAAAAGGGAAAGTGTAACGGCAATAAATCTTGGAGCGGCAAGGTGACTTATGGGATCGACTCCAGAAGCAATGTAAGCTTCTATTTCGTGGCCAACTACCATGCTGCTTATTTCTGTTGCTATGGCGGTGGCAGATCTGGCGGTTACAACAAAGGCTATTAAAAGTGGACCAAGTTCCCGCATTACAATTAGAACTAACATATCGTAGGTGAGTTTTGCTTGTCCTAAGGAAGTTAAGAAGGAGTTTCCCAGCAGAACTACGGAAGTTCCAATTCCTATGGCTAAAATTGAACAGATGGGAAGGGCTTCTACATAGGTGAAAAGTAACTGCATTATGAGGATTTTTCTTGCGGCTTTTCCTCGTTTTGCAAACATAATGGAAGCAGAAATTAATTTACCCAGATATCCTATCATATAAATAAAATCTGAGATTTTTGTTTTTACAATAATTCCTAACTGCTTTACCATAATTAAAAAAGACCTAATTAATTATCGGTAGAAGCAGTGATTTTCTATAGAACCCGTTCTGCAAGTTCTTCCCAGCGCTGGTATTTTTCGTCTAATTCTTTACAGAGAAGATTGTATTCTTCTGTGATTTTTGAAAGGACTGCAAAATCTGTGGTGGACATTTGTTCTTCCAGGGCGGACTTTTTTTCTTCCAATTGTGGAATTTGGGTGTCCAGAGATTGAAATTCCAACTGTTCTTTGTAGGACAGTTTTTTTGGGGAGCAGGCGTTGCGGGCGGCGTTTGAGCCCGCAGAGGGGGTAGCGGAAGACTGCGAAGCGGGCTGGAGTGAGGGGGAGGCTTCCCCCTTTGTATCCTTAGAATTTTCTTTTTGAAGGGATTCCCGATATTCGATGTACTCGCTGCATTTACCGACAAAGCCTGAAATATTGCCGTCTTCTTCCAAAATAAAAAGGGTGTCGACGGTTTTATCCATAAAATAGCGGTCGTGGGTAACTAGGAGCAGACAGCCTTCGTAATGCATGAGGAACTGTTCCAGAAGATTCATGGTGAAAATGTCGAAATCATTGGTTGGTTCGTCGAGAATGAGAAAATTTGGATTTTCCAGCAAAAGACGCACTAGATAAAGGCGTTTTCGTTCGCCACCACTGAGGGTAGAAACTGGGGAATGTTGAATTTTACCTTCAAAGCCGAACTCTTCTAAGAATTTTGCGGCACTAACTTCTTTTTTGCCGTCGTTTAGGGTCATGTGTTCGGCGGTTTCTTTGATGTATTCTAAAACTGTAAGGTTTGTGTCTGGGAAAACGGGATTTTGGGTGTAGTAGCCGAATTTTGTGTTAACGCCTACATCGATGGTTCCTGTGTCTGGGGGAAGATTGCCGGTGATGATGTTCAAAAAGGTGGATTTTCCAGAGCCGTTGTCGCCGAAAACGCCGATTTTTTGGCCTTTGGTGAATTTGTAGCTGAAATTTGAAAGGACGGGGGTGAAGTTGGTGGTATTATCGCTGTTTACAAAGCCTTTTGGATAGTTTTTGGAAATGTTGTGAAGCTCCAGAACTTTTCCACCAAGGCGCTGTCCTTTTACTTCAAATGTGAATCCTTTGTCTGCTTGAAATTTTTCTCTATTTATAAGCTGTTCGTCCCGTTGGATTCGGGCTTTTATTTTTGTTCCACGGGCGCAAGGGCCTCGCAAAAGCCATTCTCGTTCAAAGCGCAAAACCGATTCTATGCGTCGTTCTGTGTTTTCTTCAATTTCTGCTTCTTTTTCCTTTTTTGCCAGATATTCGGAATAGTTACCCTGGTATAGTTTTAGATGATTTCGGGCAAGTTCGTAGATGTTGGTGCAGACGGCGTCTAAAAAATATCGGTCGTGGGTAACCATTAAGACGGAGCGTTTTGTGTCGTGGAGATAATTCTGGAGCCAGGTGATGGTGGTAATGTCCAGATGGTTTGTTGGTTCGTCCAGTAAAAGAATTTGTGTGTCTTCTACGAGGACTTGTGCCAATGCAACTTTTTTTATCATTCCACCGGAAAGTGTACCCATTTTGCGGTTTAGATCGGTAATGCCAAGGGTTGAAAGTATGGAACTTACTTGGGCTTCGTAATTCCACAAATCTTTTTGATCCATAATCAGCATAAGTTCGTCAAATCGTTTTTGAACGCTGGTTTGTGTCTCTTCACTGGATTGGGACATTTTCTGGCAAATGGTTGTATATTCATTGATTATCTGAAGTTTTGGTGAATCACTTTTGAAAATATGTTCGCGGATTGTATCTTCGGGATTAAAGGCCGGATTTTGTGGAAGAAAAGAAACGCCTGCTTCTTTATTGATTACAACTGTTCCTTCGTCGGGAGTAAGAACTCCTGCAATTGTATTAAGCAATGTAGATTTTCCAGTTCCGTTGCGACCAATTAAAGCAGCCTTTTCGCCTTCCTGCAGTCCAAAGGTTACTTCTGTAAATAAAGGCTTTTCTCGTCCAATTTTTTTCAAATTATTTATAGAAAGAAGATTCATATTTTGTATTATAATTTTTTTTGTGAAGACAGTCAAAAAAGTTTAGAGGAGATTAAGAATTCGGAATTAAGAATTAGGAATTATGAATTGAGAATTAAGAATTGGGAATTAAGAATTGGGAATTAGGAATTAAAAAATTGAGAGTTGAGAATGAGAATTGTTTTTTTTGTAGATTGCCTGTAAAAACAGTTTTTAATTTCACCATGCAGTAAAAAACGCAAAGGAAGAAGACGGATGACAGAAAGGCTCTGAGTGCTGTTTAGTAGTTTCCTTGCAGTGCTCAGCGTCTAGCGAGATATCGAGCGGTTCTGGCAGAC
>JAKSTL010000113.1 GCA_024402595.1 Treponema sp.
AAATGAAGGAGGGCGGAGTAAAAGTTGATGCTTTAGACTGTCTTTCTTTAGCAACACAAGCTGGAACTGCAAAATCAGTAAATATTGTATTGATGGGTCGTCTTGCAAAATATCTTGATTTTCCAAAAGAAGCCTGGATTTCGGCAATAGAAAAACTGGTAAAACCTCAATTTTTAGAGATGAATAAAAAGGCTTTTGATTTAGGTTATAATGCCTAGAAGATTTATAAAAGCATAATAAATCTGATAAACAGTTGATTTTAAGGATAATATGATGGAAGAAGATGAACAAATTAAGATTTTCCATTTTAATAAAATAAAAATTACTGATTATATTGCAACTTCAATTGCGAATTATGGTGAACAGTGTGGTGCTGAAAACTTTTTAGAGCTTGTAGATATGAATTGCGGAGCTATACCTGATGGTTCTTATTATCAAGTAATAGATAGGGACGGTGCTGAACAGTTTTTGACACTTTATTCAAATATTGCTTTTAATCGTCTTGCTTTTACCATTATAAAACTTTACAAAGCAGATGAAAGATTTTTGAATCCAATTTTAAGCTTTTGTTTTGAAGTTGCCAAAAATTATGCATTTAATGCAGAGCAAAATCTTAATGAAATATTCCAAAACTTATTTAATTTTGTGTTGGAAACTTCAGATTATAAATCATCTTCTTCTACAAAACGAAATATTCAAAGTTCTGATGAAAATAAAATTATTTGGAATCAAAATCTAGATTATCAAAAATCTGTTTGGGAAAAAAATGATGGAAATTTTTCCATATATTTTAAAATTTTAGAGGCTTTTATATCAGGTTTATTGCTGAATACGGATTATATATTTACTTTTGACGAAAAAGAGACATTTATTTTACAAAAGAAATAGAAATGGAGTAATTTTATGAAACCTTTAGAAGGATTTATGCACGGAGTCAATCTTGGAGGTTGGCTTTCTCAATGTAATTATGAAAAAAATCATTGTGATTCTTTTATCACCGAAAAAGATATTGCTGTTATAAAAAGCTGGGGTCTTGACCACATTAGACTTCCCGTTGATTATAATCTTTTTCAAAACAAAGACGGCACTTTTATAGAAGACGGTTTTGATTATGTTCAGAATTGTATCGATTGGTGTAAAAAAAATAATCTTAATATGATTTTAGATCTTCATAAAACAGCTGGTTATTCTTTTGACGCTGATGAAAAAGAAGTTGGCTTATTTGATGATAATTCTCCGTATCAAAACAGATTCATTGAATTGTGGATAGAGTTTGCTAAAAGATTTTCAAAATATGAAGAAATGCTTTGTTTTGAGCTTCTTAATGAAGTAACATCACCAAGTTTTTGTAAGCCTTGGAATGCACTTGCTAAAAAATGTATAAAA
The DNA here is from genome assembly GCA_024402595.1 of Treponema sp. Classification (GTDB taxonomy): domain Bacteria; phylum Spirochaetota; class Spirochaetia; order Treponematales; family Treponemataceae; genus Treponema_D. The sequence goes on from JAKSTL010000113.1 coordinate 1,387, forward strand.
TCAATCAGAGAAATTGCACCAACTATCAAGATTTTAGTTGGAAGTTATTGGAATAACAGTATTTCAGCCATAAAAGATTTGGATCCTCCTTATGATGAAAATATCGTTTATAATTTTCATTGTTATGAACCATTTGTTTTTACTCATCAGGGAGCGGGCTGGCTTGGTGGAAATATGAACAAAGATTTTCGCATTGGATTTGATGTTACTTATAAACAATTAACTCAAGCAACAACAGAAAAACTCGGCGCTAACTTCTGTAATTTCAGTAGATTCAATCAAGAATCTTCACCTGATTATCAATATTTTGAAAATCATTTTGCAGAAGCTCTAAAAATTGCTGAAGAAAGAAATGTTACTTTGTATTGTGGTGAATATGGTGTAATTGATAACGCCAAAACTTCGGATATTATAAAATGGTATTCAGAAATTAAAAAAGTTTTTGATTCTCACAATATTGGTCGTGCGGCCTGGTCTTATAAAAAGATGAACTTTGGAATTAGCGATTATATTTTTGATGAAGAATCAAAAGCTCAAAGAAATGATTTAATAAAATTGCTGTAAAAAATATATAAAAAAAATATTGGTGGAACGAAATTGTAACCACCAATATTTTAATAATTAGAATTAATTAGCCCAAAACATCAACACCGCAAGAAGAAATTGCAGCTTTAATAGCATCTTCCTGGCTGGCATCTTCGTAATCAACTAAAACCTGTGATTTTTCGCAGTTTGCAACAACATTTGAAACACCTGCTACAGCTTTTACAGCATCTTGTACTGAAGAAGCTACATCATCACTGAACATTCCAACAACATATATTTTGATTTGCATCGCAATACCTCAAAAAGTTTCTATTTAAATTATAAACTAAGTTTTTTGTTAATTCAATGAAAATTCTTTATTAAAAAAAAGTAAAATTTAGTGATTATAAAACTTTATAAAAGTAATTATTTTAGTTTTCTTTATTGATAATTTCGAGAATTCTTTTTTCATTGAATAACCACATGAAAATTCCACCAATTGCACAACAAATTCCAGCAACAATAGCAACAATTCTATAACCAGTTCCATTGGCCGCACCAATAGTTGCAAGAGATGTAAATAATAACATTGCTGCACTCTGACCAAATTTCATGGCAAAGGTTCTTGCGGCGTAGAACATTCCACTACGGTTTTCACCAGTTTCAATTTCATCACTTTGAGCAATATCTGCAACAACTGCTTGTGGACAAATTCCAAAAATAGCCATTGGGAAGGAACCTAACAAAACAATTAAAACAGCCTGAACATAAATATTTAATCCTAAGTAAGGTCCCGAGAATCCTGTGAAAATAAAAGTGATAAAAAATCCTACAAAAGCGCAAACAATAAGTATTTTTTTACCAAATCTTTTTGATAGTTTTGTAACAAAAGGGTAGAAAAGAAGAGAAACCGCAGTAAGTCCTACAAACATAATGGTAGACATACTTTCATCAAATTTAAGAAGACTTGTTACAAAGAATGGTAATCCTGTTTGAAACAAGGTTAATCCTAAAAAATAAATAATATCTTGAATTACAAATACACGGAAATCTTTATTTTTAAAAGTTTTGCCCAAAGATGCCAGCATAGTTGATTCACTTGGTTTTGATTCACAATATTCTTTTTCTTTAATTGTAAAAGCAGGAACCAGCATAAAAATTGTTGCAAGAATTGATAGAATTATAAAAGTAAGTCGCATTGCTGGGATTCTAGACATTCCACCACCAATAAATCCGCCCCAAATAATTGGAGCTACATAACCAATTGCAGTTCCCACAATAAAAGTTAAAGAAATACAGGTGGATAATTGCATTTTTTCTTCCTGTGAATGTGAAAGTTCTGCCAACAAAGAAGTATAAGGTGTACAATAACAAGTAATGGCAAAATAATAAGCAGCAACAAACACAAACAACCAGGCTATATTTATACCAGAAATATGATTAACTGGAGCACAAAATACTAAAACAAATACCAAACCTAAAGGAATTGCGCTGAATTTTAAAAATGGGATTCGTCTTCCATCTTTATGCTTACAATTATCTGACCAGTTTCCTACAAGTGGATCTGTAATTGCATCAAAAAGTCGTCCTCCTGCGGTAATCAATCCAATGATTGTTAAAACACCAAAAATTACCCTGCCTTCTGGAATTAAGGAAATCATTCCTTCCGCTTTTGCACTCATATCCGGCTGATAAAAATATACCAACCAGGAACCAATCAGTCCCGAAATTATTGACCAACCCAGCTGTCCAATGGCATAACACCACATTTTTCCTTTTGAAAGTGATTTCATATTTCCTCCAATTATCAATATTATTACGCTTTAATTCCTTTAATCAGAAAATCAGAAAGTAGTTTTAGTTCTGCTTTTCCAGACTCTTCGGAATCTCTTGAAAGTAAGTTTTTATTTAAAGAAAGTTTTTGACAAACTGTAAACAGCGAGTTCATCAATGTAAGATAAAGCATTTCTTCTTTTCCAACGAACTGTTTTGAAATGGTATTATCTTGTATTCCTTTTGTGATAGCTTTTTCCACAATCTTTTGAACAGAAAAAATTATTTCTTCATAATCTTTTAATTTGATTTTATCAATTTTTGTTCGCACAGCATAAGAATCAAAAAAATAAATAAAACTCAAAAAAGAGGTTTGATTTTCATAAAGACTCAAAAATAAATCAAAAATAGTATTTATTTCTTCAATTCCAGATTTATCATTAAAATCTCCTGTTTCCAGAATAGGAACAATTTGATTTTTTTGCTGCTCCCAGGCCCAAATCGCAGTACGAATGGCAATTTCTTCTTTTGTTTCAAAATATCTGTAAAGGGAAGCAACACCAATTTCAGCTTTTTTTGCAATATCATTCATAGTAATTGTATCAATTCCTTTTTCAGAAAATAAAACAAAAGCCGCTTCCAAAATACGGTTAATGCGAGCCGCTTTCATATCATCTTTCTCTTCTAAATATTTTTCAGCAGCAGTCATTTATTTCCCCATAGAAACAGCTTTTTTTACAACTTCACAAGCTCCGTTATAAATACCAGCATTATTATTTTTAATTATATTCTCGCACATTCTTATTTCAATTTGTGGATTATTTAAAATCTGTTCAATCATTGCACAGGCATATTCTGGAGTTTCGCATTCCTGTGAGCCATCTCCAATATCTGCCGAATGAATAGCGCCCCACATTTCGTGACCACCGATTCTTTTTATAAAAAGCTTTGGTACAGGATAAAATGCCAGTTCACTTGGTTTTGTAATAAGAAAATCACAGGCTCGCATTAAAAGATTTGTAATGTATACAGCAGAAAAAATATTTTTATTACAAAAAACATGAATGCCATTTCCAAAAATTGAATCTGCTTGTGTATCTATAGCTGCATTTTCTGCAAAAGATTTTTCTTCGTCCCAATTATTAAAATGAGTTGAAATCAAAAAATCTTTATTGTCAGAAGCATTTAATTCTGGGATTTTCTTTTTTAATGATTCCCAAACATTTTCATAATCTCCACAATTTAAGTAAATACAAGCTTTTTTTTCTTTAACATAAGGCAAGAGTTTTTTTTTTTTTTTCTCAAAAAAATCCCCTTGTGCACCCGCTCCACCAATTGTAAATAAAAATCGAATAGGTTTTCCATTTTTGGCTCGTTCAATTCGATTTTCACAATCCTTTTCAATATTCTCCACTAATTCGTAATCAATATAATGTCCCGTATATGTAATCGCATCTTCTGGCATAGGATTTAACACCTTTGTTCCATCAAATCCATGAAGAGTTTTGTATCCCAAAAAACAATTTTCAGTCTGAACTGTATGCAATGCTCCTTCTGCCAAATGTAATGCCATAGGCCAGTTATCAGGAATTGCGTTTACCACATATTTCATTCCACTATGAACTGCCGCTTGTGCTGGCCAAACATGAGTTCCAATAACAGGAATATCTTTTGGTATTTCCTTAAAAATTGTTGTCATAAGTTCTGCATTTTTTTGATCCCCCGCATTATATGAAAGTTTTTTGAATCCTTCATAATTCATTGGCTCCCAAAATAATTTATTAAAAAGTGAATATTTTTGCGAAAGTCTTGAGCCCATAGAATATAAATTATTTTGATAGGAAATAATTTTTGTACAAGTTGTTTGAGGAAAAGAGTTTAAATCCAGCCAAAGTGGTGTATAGCCCAAGGCTTTTGCCGCAGATGCCATTGCCATTGATATTCTATAATGTCCAAAACCCATTCTGATATTTCCAATAATAATTGGATTTTTTGGCAGCTGATTTTGAAAAGATAGGTTTGCATCAGATTCATTTGAATTATTGTCGTTTTTAATAACAATATTTTTCAATCCAAATGGGGGAGTAAGAACCTCATTATCATTGAGCATCAAGGGATAAACTTGATTTCTGTCATCTCCAAATCTTTTAATCATTTTTTTCTGATTTTTACAGGCTTTTTTATAAGTTTTATCAGAGATTTTATTTCCAAATATTTCCATTTTCTTCAACTCCTTTAATGTATTTGATTTATGATGATTTATGTCTAATAAAGAATACTTTTTAAGAAAAACTATAAGCTTTTTTCTATAGTTTTATGCTTTTATCCTTTCTCCCCAATTATGATTTTATGTTCACTTCCTAAATTGATAGTTCCCTTATATTTTCCATTTCGGGATGCAATTTCATAAAAATCTTTCTTTGCTTCTTTAAGACTAAACTCTTCATTACCATATTTTTCAATAATCTGATTGATTTCTTTCGCCAGTTCAATTTCTTTTTCATAAGAAGAATCAATCATTTTGTCAGAAGTAGAATCCATAGATTCATTTTCACTTTGTGAAGGATCATCAGAATACATAATCTGGCTGCCAAAAATTGTAGCTATGGTGGCAATTACCAGTTTTTCATCTTTTGTTAAAGAACAATTTCGATTTCGAATAAAAATTACATCAGGATCATTGGCAAAAATTATTTTATCCCAAAGGCTGTGTCCTAAAGTGTCTTTCAAATTAAGATAAGCTTCATTTCTTCCATTCCAATTTAAGAACCGAAGCAATTTGTTTTCCCAATGTTCATAAGTGTCACAACCAATTCGGGATAAAGGCAATAAATTAAAAGACATTTCAAAAGGTGTTCCGCAACCTAAATATGCTACTGGTTGTCCCGCTTTATTCTGTTTTCTTTTAGTTAAAAGTGAAATTGCATTGTAAAAGTTTTCATAAGCGCTTTTTTGATTTTGAGAGTAACCGCACAACATACCTGCATAAAGAAAATCTAATTTTATGTATCGAAATCCCCATTCTTCAATGGCTGTTTCCAAAAGATTATCCAGATATGCCAAAACTTCATCATTTCCTAAATCAAGACAATAAAAAGTTCCAGTTGCACCCCACCGCGGATTAAAACCTGCTTTTACAAGATTTCCATTTTTATTTCTTAAAAGCCAGTTTGGATGTTCAAGAGCACTTTTGCTTCGTAAATCTACAATAAAAGGTGCAATCCACAAGCCAGGAACCATTTTTTCCTCTTCAATCTTTTCTGTAATTATTTTTAAACCATGAGGAAAAGCTTTTTCATCAATTTCCCAAGTGCCCAACTGTTTTTCCCATCCATCATCAATTTGGAAAACAATTGAACCTTCATTATTTATTTTATTAGAAAGTGAAATCAGATTTTTGGTAGATTTAAGTGCTAACAAATCTTTTTGAATAAGGTTTTCATTGATTTTTTCATAATGATTATACCAGCTCTCCCAACCCCAAGCTGTTTTTCC
>JAKSTL010000114.1 GCA_024402595.1 Treponema sp.
AAGATCTACAGGAACGTTATCTTCATCAGTTACACTTTCATCAAGGGCAGCTGTACTTGGAGCATATTTATCTTCTGGATTTGCAGGCATTGGACCTTGATTCATAATCTCCCTAAACTCGCCTCTTGTTACTTCGTGGTCACATACAATAAGGCTTGGAATATTAATTTCTCTTCCAGGTTTGAAAATATATGATTCAGGTGTCCAAGTTTCATTACCAGTAATTTTTGTTCCAGCAACAGTTACAAAATCATTTCTGTTTGAATAAACTTTAAACTGTGCTTCTGCTGTTAAAACTTCTGTTCCAGTTTCTTTTTCAGTAACAATAATTTCAAGGAAATGACTTCCAGCAGAAAGAATTACAGGGAATCCAGTTGAAGTAAATGTTCCAGTCAATTCTCTGCCATTATCAGAAACTGAAATTGTATAACCTTCACCAATAAAGGATTCAATATCTTTTAAACCAACATAAATATTTGAAACATCATCTAAATAGAATGTATGTCCATTTAATGTACTGTCTAAAGTTGCTGTGCCAATATTATTTATTCTGCTCCAGATAATCTGTTTAGTTTCTGGAGTTTCAAAATCTTCAAAATTTACATCAATACCAGCGCTTCCGGCATTATAAATACGGATTGTAAGCAGTTGTTTTTCTGGATATCTGTTTGTTGGAACTGCATCCCATCCAATATATGGGTCAGAATTAGGAACATTCTTAAATGAAAAACCTTTTACATAAATATATTTAATCAGATTTTCTTCAGGAGGATCAAAATAATAGTAAATACCAGAACCAGCACCTCCTCTAGTATATTCCCAAGCATCTTTATCTATTGTAGCAGGATTAATTTTCTCATCTGATGAATAAAAAGCTATACTGATATTCTGCTCTTCATTTTGATAATAATCTCGAATTACTGAATAATTTAATACGTATTTATTTTCATCTTGTGGAACTTTGTAGTCGGATTCAACAAATTTAACATCTAAAACAGAAATATTTTGTGTCGCACTATCAAATAAAGTTTCTTTTGATCCGTTACTCTGTCTGATTTGGAATCTAAGATTTGGGAACTCTGTATTTTCTGTGTAAATTGCTTCAAAAACAGTATCTTCCTCTGGATAAAATGTATCTGTTAAAGTATATTCATCAACATTATTGAGCCAACCTTTGATTGTGTGCCATTCCGGAATTTCTAATATTTCATCAAGGTAATAATATCCGCCAGAAGCTCCAACAATATATGGTGTAGCTTTTAATTTAATTCCATTAAAATGATTTGCAGAAAGTTCATAAGATTCCGCACCTTCAATATCACTTGTAAATGTAATTGTGTAATTGTGATAGTTGAACACTGGAACTAAAACTACATTTTCGTGAACATTTTTTGTGTTGAAAATACATGCCTCTTTTGCAGAATCATATAAAATTCGTCCGTCAGCTTTTGCAAAATTGTGCTCCTCAGGATTTCCTAGGTAATAATCCCAGCCAGCAAAATCATAATAAGTTGCTTCTGGTAAATCTGTTAATTGTAATTCATAAGCACGCATAGAATCCTGGAAGAAACCTGTCAGTGCCTCGAAGGAATCGCTATTAAGTGTATATTTATCAACATCTTCTGTTGTAAGAGTTTTTGTAGAAAATGTAGATTCAATTACATTCATTTTTTCAGCAGCAATAGACCAGTTAAAAAGTCTGTTCCAACCGTATGCTTTTTTGGAACCAGTTGTAGTTACATCAGGATAAATGTAAACAGGTGTGTCTGTCTCAAAATAAGTTTTTACATTGTCATTATTTTCTTCATAAGAAACAAAATATCCATTTAATGTATATTCACCAAAGTTTGAAAAATCTGTCAGATAATTTACGTACAATTTGAACTGGTGCTGAGTAACATCTTTTTTTAGTAAATTGTCATAAGTTGTTTCAGAAGTAAAATTGTCATCAATTTCTAAAGCCACATCGTTCAGAGTGTATTCGTGTCCAGAACCATTTTTTCTTGCTTTTATGATTTTGTAATCTGCAATTTCACCAAAAGAATCTTTTAATTCAAATACAATATCATAAACATCAGTTTCAAGTTCAGCCCATTCAAAAGAATATTCAAAAGCACCAGAAACATTTTCCTGTTCTGTAAAATTAAGTGGGATTACTACATTTGCATTTTCTAGTGAAATTTCTGCCCCAACTTCACCTTGCAAGATTACTGTAGTTTTTGTTTTATCATAGATTTCAAGAGAAAACGTGTAATAATCTGGCAGTAATAAGATTTTTGCGTTTGAATGCATATCAGCCAAATTGTTAAAGTCTTGAAAAAACACAGTTCTTGTTCCATTTGAAATTGTAAGGCTAACCGGATTATCACTATATTGTTCACTTGCAACAGGATTTACAATAGCTCTACCTAATGAAAAATCTGTAGAAATGTTTACTCTTACAAAATCTAAATCACGCTCAGAAGAATTACCTCTACATCCTGTAAAAAGAAAAACCGCAGTAAGACCGATTAAAAATAAATTAAAAAGTTTTTTCATTCTAATTCCCCTCTCCCCTAGTTATATGCAAGATATGTAAATGAGCCATAATAAATCTTTTCATTATTGCTATTTGTTACTTCTACAGAAATTGTAATATAGCCTGAATCAGAAGGAGTGTTGATTGTAATAATATTTTTTCCTTCTATATTTACAGGCTTGCCATTTACTTTATAGAACCAAGAATACTCTTCGGTTGCAAAAGCATCCATATTTTCACTAGTTCCACCAACATTCAAAGTCCATTCCAAAGTTACATTTGAACTCTGACTAGAAAGATTCAAGAACTCATCTGTAAATGTAAGATTTTTTCCAGAAGAAGTTGTTGCCACAGGTGTCAATATTTTTGCCTGCACTGGCCATTGTTCATCCACTGAACTATCAGATTTTTCAACTGGAACAAAAGTTGTTTTTTCAGTTTGGATTGGAGCTAACTGCAAATGTGAATAATCATTTTCTTCTTCAATTAAAACACTGTCATTAAGTATAAGACTTAATTCTGCCCAATATTTACCTTTTTCATTAAGAACAGATAATTTATTACCCAATTCAGCCAGTTCTACTACATCCAATTTGCCTTCTGTCGTAATTTTCCAGAAATTACCATCATTATTAAAATGAATGTCATATCCACCGCAGTGATTACTCCAATCTTCACCAGCCCAAACTGTTAAATTCATGTGTGCATCAGGATATTTTTTCTGGAGTTCTAACATTGCTTCAGAATCAAAGCCTTCAATTTTTGCATATCGATGAATTCCATCAGAATCATCATCTGAGAGAGAAAGTGATATTTTATTGTAAGCACTCTGATCAATTTCTCCTGCACCACCAGCGGATTTTACCCAAACATCTTTCCAAAGATATGCTTCTCCAGTCTGATTTTCAAACTGTCTAAAATATCCCATTCTGAAAGTATAAACTTTATTTTCTTCAACATAAGGATAAATAAAGCTGATTGTTTCATTTACATCCAACCGCTTAATATTTGTATACTGAACATTATTTTCCATATCCTGAACAGTATTTATTCCCCATGGTACAACATCTGTATTTGTAATTGTAAAGAGGATTCCGTCATTTGTAGCTTCTGCCTTAAATCCGTTGTTTTCAAAAGTTGTAGTAACATCATTAATTTCTATAGAAACATCCCAATCTTTTAAAACCAGCTCACTTGTAGAATCTGTACCAACTGTAATCTGTAAATTAGGAAGACTTGTATCGAAATCTTCTGGAACTAAGTAATCGAAACGTAATTCCACTTCTTCATTTGCTTTTAATGCATATTTTGTGTAGCAATTTACAAGACTTGTCCATTCAGTAGCAGCATAAACAAAATCTGTACTAAACGCACATTCATCTACTGTAACAGACGGCGTGCCTTTTAGTTTAAGAGTAATAATCTGACCTGGCTCTGGTGGATTTAAATTATATTCATCAAATAAAAGAGTAATAGTATACCAGTCTTTATGATCAACGTCTGTAAAAAGATACTCATATTTTGCATAGAATGTTCTGTCAGCTGTATTTTCTTCTGCTGCAATTTCTGTAATTGGTTCGCCAGTAAAGTCTGGATTATCATACCATCCAACCAATTTGTGATCTTGTAGACCTGTGTTTCCTGGTAATGTATAAGCTTCACCCTTCTCGCCCATAATTCGAGCAGCAAGTCTGTGGCCAATATAATAAGTATAAACTGACTTATCAAACTCTTCTGCTGTTCCAATTTCAATATTAAAGTTGTTGATTGTTAAATTTTCTGGTAAATCAGGTGGATTATAAAGGAACTGAATACCATTATTTTCGAGTTCCGAAGAAGTTCTATCAATAATATAATAGTATTTTTCTGTAAAATACTCGTCTTTTTTCAATTCCACATCTTTTGTATTTACACCAGCCACTAACTGCCAGAATGGAGATGTTTCATAAATTTCATAAATCAAAGTGCCAAGCTTTAATGTTGCATCCTTATTTGGATAACCAGAAATCGTAACAACAAGCTTATCGCCCGCTACCAAAGTCTTTTCTGGACAACCTTTTATCTGTGATAATGGAAGATCAATTATGTAATTTTCTGTGTATGGTGTAGTTGCAAAAGTTATTGGTCTTCCCGCTTTGAACTCTGCAACAGTTGTTAAATTTGGAGAAACATAGAAAATCTCAGAAGCTTCAATTTGTTCATTATACAATGCCTGAATAATCCATTTTCCAACAGTATATTCTGTAACATAAGTATTGCTGTAAAGTCCATCGGCTTCTTTGGCACCTTCTAAAACGCATTCAAACTCTGGAGTTGCCGCTTCTTCTAATTTGCCTTCTACAATTTTTGTTGTCAAAACATTAAAACTGAATTCTGGATAAAGATTTTTTCCATCAATAGAACTTATATAATTTGAACCGTAAATGATTTTGATTTTTACAAATCCTGTAACACCTTCTACAGTTGCCATTTGAAATTCTACAAAAGAATCTTCAGCCGTAATTGTTTTTTCACAAACTGCCGCCAAAATAGTAGATTTTTTTTCTGCATCATCTGCAAATAAAGTAAATGTCCATTTTTGGGGTTCAATTTCTGGTGCTGATTTTAGCAATTCATCGTAAGAACAATCCGATAAAAGTGTTCTTTCATTTGAGTCTGAATCGGTTGCCTTTAGCGTAAAGAGAAGACTTTCGTAATATGCAATTTCATCTTCTTTCGAGGCAGAAACTGAACGACTAGTTGCATTATCAAAATCTGCCGCAATTTTTAATGCAACTTTTTCATCGTTCAATTTATTCTTGCTTTGATCTGCTGGCGACTGTAATGGATCTTTACAGGCAACCACTAAAAATAAAAAGCTGATTAAGTACAATAATTTTATCACTGAACTTTTCTTCATAAAAACCTCTCTTTATCCTTAAATATAAATATTTATATCACACCAGTAAAACACATATAGTTTTTGGCTTTTATATTTTCTGAGTAATTATTAAGTAACAATAATGAATCTTTATTTTTATAAACAAGGGAAAATGTATAAAGTGAATTGATTTTATTTCGAATAAAATCTAACGAGAATTGTATAAAAGCAACTTGCCATTTAGCTTCAAACGTCAAATCTTCCATTAATTATCCTATTCAGAAAAATTAAAGCGGACATTTACCATTGAAGCTCCGCCTTTTTTAAATATATCCATATTATTCTATCATAAGTTATTAATAAAATACAACTGTTCATTTTTAATGATTGACACTTTTCCGTCATGCTGAACTCGTTTCAGCATCTCACTTAAAACCATATACACTTTTTGTTTGTGAGATCCCGAAACAAGTTCGGGATGACAACATTTTGTTCGGGATGACAAAATGCATTTCGGAATAAAACCCATCCGTCATGCTGAACTCGTTTCAGCATCTCACTTAAAATATTGATCACTCTTTGTTTGTGAGATCCCGAAACAAGTTCGGGATGACAAAATGCATTTGGGAATAAACCCATCCGTCATGCTGAACTCGTTTCAGCATCTCACTTCAAACATTGTTCACTTTTTGTTGGTTAAAGTTGCAAAAAAACTTCAATGTAGGCGACGGTCAACAATTATTGGAAATATCACAGGCAATATTCCCCACTTCATTTTTGCTGTTATTAGAATCTTTTCAAAATAATTATTATTTTATGTAACTCGATAAAATCGGAGAATGTTCAATTTTTTCTTTTTGAATTGCCCCAATTTTATTCTTATTAATTGAATACATTTTATAAAAACACGCAGGATCTTCAGAAAGAAGAAGCAGCATTCTATTTGAAGAACTAGGTTTCTCTCCCTGTTCATATTTATTTATAGTCAATTCTCCCATTCCCAAAATAATTGCAAAAGCTTTTTGACTCGCATTGTATTTTTCGCGAATTGAAATAATTTTCTCTGGAGTAAGATCATTTTCATTATTTTCAGCGGCTTGTTTACCAAGTTTTAAAGATTCTTCCAGTTGCTCCATTGTTTGAAACTCAGCTCCACAAATAGTACATTTGCACATTGGAGCAAAAAAAGATACAGATTTTCCATTTATTACAACATTTGTTTCCTTGTGGATTTCAGAAACTTCAACAACTTTCTCACAATCAGGACACGACATATTTTTATTCATATTGACCCTCCTTATGGAATGACATTACAACACCAGCATCACCATTTTTATCAGACCAAATCTTCAGTTTTATATACAGTTTTGTATCTTTATATTCTTTTAGAAAAATCATAACATCTCCTTCAGAACCATTATCATCAGGTGAAGGCCCACTATAAAAGTTTTCAGGAGTTAAACTTTTTACATAATTTATAACATCCAAAACAGATAAACCTTCGTCGAAGAGAAACTGCATAGTTTTTTGTCTATTTCTGGGTTTAAACAAAAGTTTATTTTCATCTATAAGTTTTTTCAATCTTAGCAAAAAAATTGATGCAGCTAAACTGTTATTCATTCAAAACAACCTTTTATTACCACTATTTTATAATACCAATATATTATAACAGTTATACATTGTCAAATATAATTTGCTCTTTTTTATGAATTGTTCACTTTTTGTTTGTGAGATCCCGAAACAAGTTCGGGATGACAAAATGCATTTTCGGGATGACAAATG
>JAKSTL010000115.1 GCA_024402595.1 Treponema sp.
TTAGCAAAAGATTCAAATTTCTTCGAACACAATAATTGGAATATTGCACAAAGTACTGAAATCCTTGGATGGTATGAAAATGAAGATTTCTCTGGAAATGCAGTAACAAAAATCCCAGCTGGAAACACGGCAGATAAAACTTACTATGCAAAGTTTAATCCAAAAATTCGTATTTCAAGTTGGAAAGAAAGCGATGGTTCTGAAAATCATCACTATAATACAACAATACCTGTACAAGTTCTTCTTCCTGGAAAGAATTTTGTGCCTAAAGCTGGAGATACAATAACAGTTAAATTTGAAGCAACAATTTCCCACGATCTTGATGGATGGGGCGGTTTAAGACTTGTTGATGTAACTAACGGTTGGGACCTTATAGCTCAAGATTGGAATGAGATGAAAACAGATGGTAAAAAACTGTCAAAAACGTTCTCAATAAAAATTGACGATAATGCAAAACTCCCTTCACTTGAAAACTTGTGTTTTGATTTTGGTTATGACAAAGAAGCTTACGATGGCATCATTACTTTCTCTGACTGGAAATTTGAAGTTGTAGATTAAAACTTTTTGTATTTCGCAAAAATAAGCAATTTTTATTTTTGCGAAATCAAATTTTTTAAAATATTGAACAGAGAAGTCTCATCGCCACTGCATTTATAGACAGCTTTAAAATAAAATAATGACAAATTTTGTAGGGCTTTCTAAACTATTAAAGTATAGATTTTTTTGAGGTCTTTAATGAAAAAGATTATAGAAATTGCAGTTGCAGCAGCTCTTGTGTTTTGAATTATTGGTTGTTCAAATCCAGACTCACCAGATCCTGTTAAGGAAACAGTAGCAACACCAGTGTTCAGCATTGCGTCTGGTGCAGTTGATAGTGGAACAATGCTTCCTAAGGAGTTGGATCTGTCAGACACACAAAAAGCAAATGTTGCCGCAGTAATTGTACGTGCAGCAGTCGACGGAAAGCCAGCCCTTGGAGTTGGAATTGTGCATTGCAGAGATGCATGGTGTACAACAGGTGCATCAGATTACAACACAAACATTACTGCATTGCAGGGAGATAAAACAAGCGGCTATATGAACGGAAGTAACAACTGGGAAAAACTTGTTGGTGCCTGCGAAGATTTGAAAACTGTAACTTCAGAAACAATAGAAACTGAAGCACAAAAATACCTGGCATTTAATTACTGCAGAAAATATGGAGAAACAAACAATCTTACTGGAGAGTTAAGAAATGGCTGGTATTTACCAACAATGGCAGAGCTATACACAATCTACAAGAACAAAACTAGAATAGATGAAAACCTTTTAAAAGCTGGCGGAGATCAGTTTGACTATCATTATTACAGGTCTTGTTGTCAACATAGTGATTACTATAACGCATCTGTACTGGTATTTGTAGACGGCGCAAGTGACTACTATTCTAAGGATAATATTGACGGCATGACAACTTGTAGTGTTCGTGTTTTAACTAGTGGCCACAGCAGGAGCCACTGCGAAGCAGGGGAACTCCCACAGAAGAAAGTTAAAATTTAAACTTCCGCCGCCCCTGCCAATTTTCCAATAATATCTGCACCGCTAACAAAAGTTGCCACAGAACTTCCTAAAGATGAAAGAATAAATACTAACAGAACTCGCAAAATACGATTGGTATAAAAACCTTTTATTGTAACATCATCTTGAAGGCTTTCCATATCTTTAACTTTTGGTTTGCAAACCAAGGCCTGTACAATTGCGGTTACAAAGCCACATCCAATAAACGGACACAAAGATGTGATTGGTGCACTTACAAAAGCCACAATAATTGTTAATGGATGTCCGGCAGCCAAGAGAGTTAGAAGTGCTGCACAAATGCCGTTCCATAAAACCCAGGATTTAATCATTTTTGTTCCAAGCTGACTTCCACCATAAATAAATCCCGCAACAATCAACCCAATAATAATGGCAGGAATAAGCCAGGCTAAAATCTTTCCTCCAATTCCTTTTTTTGGAACCACATTTATTTCTTCCAGATTGCCTGGAATTGCATCGGCAGCAAGTTTTTCAAGATTTTCAACTACACCATCAAGATGACCTGCACCAATTACCGCAACAACATTATCACCTTTTGCATCCCAAATATTTTTTGCCAGATAAAGATTTCGCTCATCTATAAGGACTTCTTTTACAACTGGCATATAATTTGCCAATTCGTTCATCATGGAGTCCATTTCATTTTTTTCTTTTATGCCTTCAATTTCTTCTTCTGTCATTTCTTCATTACTGAAGGCACTGGTGAGCAAAGCCGCAAGAAGTTTACATTTTCCCCACAAGCTGTTTTTTGCCCAGGCTCTTTTTAATGTAACTTGAATGGAACGGTCAGCCATAACAGTAGGAATGCCCAATTCTTCTGCAACTCTCATACCCGCTAACATTTCGTCGCCAGGTTTTACACCAACATTTTGTCCCATTCTTCGCTGGAAAGATGCAAGTACAAGATTTGCCAGCAAAAGAAATCCTTCGTGATTCTTTAAAACCTGCACAATATCAAGTTGACTGAACTTATCTTTATTTTTTATTGAATCGGCTCGTTTATCATCCAATTCAATTGCTACACAATCAGGCTTTAATTCTCTAATTGTATTTTCAACTTCTGTAATACTTTCTGCCGAAACATGAGCAGTACCAATAATTGTAATGGTTCTACCCTTAAGATTTAATACTCTTTGTGTCTGACTCATTCTTCCAATCCCCATTTTGCAAGTCTGTATTCAAAAAACATTGGAGCATGCATGCTTGCAACCTTTGCGTAATATTCATGGGCCATTTCTGTTGCCCCGTTTATTTCATAATAAAGTCCCATATAAAATAGCATCTTACCTTTTTTATTGCTATTATCTTCTTTATTTATTCTTAAAACCAGATTACTTTCTGCGTTTTTACTAGGTGCGTCCCCAAATAAACGAACTAAATTATACTCTGTGGAATCTCTTTCCAAAAGCTTTAAGGCTTCGTTTATATATTTTTTACCATTGAATGAATCACCTTCTTTATAATACATGGCGGCTATTAAAACCTTGTAACAATAATTCTGACTGTAGGTAAAAGCTTCTGCGAAAAGTTTTCTTGCTTCGGCATAATTTTTCTGGTGATATTCCAATAAGGCTGCAGATTCATAAGCAAAATAATATTTGGGATTTGTTTTTATAACCTTATGATAATTGTCCAAGGCCGATTCCAAATCATCTAATTCATCATAAGCACCTGCAAGATAGGCATAAGCTAAAAAATAGTCTGGATCAATTTGAGTGGCTTTTGTCCAAACTTCAATGGCTTTATCGTATTTTCCCATATTGCCATAGTAACTTCCAAGTTCTAGATGATAAGTGTAATTTTCTGGATCTAATTCCATGGCTTGCTGGATGTAGCTTATTGCTTTTGAGTAATTATTTTCTTCGGCGGAAAGTTTTCCTTTAAAAGCAAGGGCATCTACATTTTTGTCATCCAGTTCCAGTATTTTATCACAGGCTTTTCGGGCTGTAGAAAGGTCGTTTTGGTAATAAGACATAAGTGCATAGCCGTACAAAGCGTCTGGATTTTGTGGATCGGATTTTAGGGCTTTGAAATAAGAATCTCTTGCCTGTTTGAACTTTCGGTTGATGGCATAATCTTCTGCCAAAAGAATATTTACCTGAACATTCAAAGGGTCGCTTTTTAAGATTTTTTTGGACAGATTGCTATAAGTTTGATAATCACCAGATGCACGGGCGGAAATTGTAAGTAATTCCATGGCTTCTACATTTTCTGGATTTTCTTCAAGGAGTTTTCCTGCAACTTCATTGGCACGGTCAAAATCACCATTGGAAATACAAAGAGAAGCAAGCACCATTTTTAGATTTTCATCTGATTCCAACTCTTCGGGCAAAGTATCAAACAATTTAATTGCATCGTCCAAACCGCCATTTTGCAGCTGATTTTGTAAATCTTTAGCGAAAACTACATTAATTGGTTCTTCGGGAGTTTTTTCTTCAATCTCAACTGGCTCAACCGTTTCTGGCTCTTTATTTTCCTGAGTTTCTTCTGATGTATTATCCTGGGTATCTTCTGGTACAATAATTTCTGATTCTGGAGTTTCGGTATTGTTTGAAACACAAGCTGTAAAAATCAGCATACCGCACATAATGAAAGAAGCAACAATTCGATTTTTCTTCATTTTTTAATCCTTTTATTCAATACAGTTTACTATATTATAGTAGTATAGTTGAAAATTCCTCAATCATTGGCTAAACTAATAGAACAATGAGCATGCGCATAATTAGAAAAGCTTTGGGTCTTTTTGTTGTCGATATTGCTATAATAATCGGCATTTTTGTCCTTCAATTTAGAACAGATTCAAATATTATTGAAAAAATCGGAAATCTCCAAGTAACTTTTACAAAAACTGATGAACAAATTTCAAAAAATAAAAGTTCTGATGGCAACGATTATAATGAATTTTCGTTATTTAAAAATGAAATTCAGGCTTCATATAATGGCATTAATTTTAACATTGATAAAACTCATCCTGCAAAATTTACCCTGCAATCTGACACAATTGATAGTCCAGATAGAACTGCCCAATTCATAAATTATCACAAGCATGAAAATGAACTTTCTCTAGAATTTAATGATGATATTGTAATTTCTTTTATTTTTTCTGATACTTCCGAAAACGGCGGGCTGCTGGTATTTGCTGATTTACCAAATTCTATCAAAGAATTTTATTTACCATTCAGTTTTTCTTACTCTATGAAAATTCAGAGCAATGAAGGTAAAAAAATTATTCTGGCAAATAATAAAAAGGCGCTCTGGTGCTTTTCTACTGATGCGGTTGAAGAAAATTACATTGTTTTTTCACAAAAAGATTCCTTCGCCCATTACACAATTTACGATAACGAAATTAAATTCTCATTATCTAACTTAACTCAGCTTGCTACTGCGGAAGAAGGAAATTACACTAGTTTAATAAATGATTTTAAGAATAATCTTATAACTACTTTCAGAAGCTTCCCTGTAGATTATAATCATACAGAACAATCTGTAGTTTCTTATATTGCGGCAATGGCGGAGGATGGCAAGTACCAGCAAGCTGTTGATGATATTCCTCAATCATTTAAACGCAGTGAACAGAGAACTTATCTTTCGGCACCTTATTTCAATAATCTGGTGGCAATGAATACGACCTTGGAAACAAAGATTAAAAATACAGCCAATTCAATTTCAAAAGCGGCTTACAATAATTCAATTGAAATATTTACTGTACCAAACATTGCGGCTCATCTTGTTATTTCTTCTGACAAAGCATCTGTAAATAAGATTCTTGAGCGAGCAACATACTCAGAAATTATAAACAATTGTTCAATTTCGGAATCTACTGGTGTAATCCAGACCTATTGCGATTTCTACAACTTAGATTCTGAATACACGGCAATTTTAGCTCCTGTGATTGAATCTTATGTAGAAAATATTGAACGGGCTTGTAAGTTTGAAAACAATACGCTTACTATTTCTGAAAATGATACATTCCTGTCGGTTGTTCAAGGCATAGAAACTGGTATTGCTATTTTACGATACGGCGAGATTTGCGGAAATGACATTTTTGTTAAGGCTGGTAGAGTAATTGTTAGTTCTTATTTAACAGACAGCAATTCTTTTGATATTAGAACTCTTTCAAATCTTTACCCTATTATTTCTTATAACAATGATTATTATCCACACTTCAAAATTATCAACAATGAACTTGGAAACAATCATACAATGTGGGCATGGACTTGTTCAAAGAAGATTACCTGCACAAAAGATTCAGATGATTCCCTAAATCTTAACATTACATTCCCAGAAGGATTAACACATTATGTAATCTTCAAAGGCATTCCGGAATTTGAATCTATTTACATCTACAATATGGCATTCCGTACAGACCCAAGATTTGAAACTTACAATTCATCAGGATATGTTTATCGACCAACCAACGAAACTTTACTTATAAAATCTAGACATAAATCTGATGTAGAAAATATCAGAATGACAAACAAATCTGTAAAAAATGCTTCAAAAGCATCTGAATAAATCGCAGAAAATATTTCTGAACCAAAAAAAATTACAAGGGGTATAAAACAATAATGGCAAAAACTTTCGACGACAAGAAAATTATTTACACAATGGACCGTGTTGGTAGAGCATACGGTACAAAAGTTGTTTTAAAAGACATTAGCATTTCCTACTATTACGGTGCAAAAATTGGTGTAATTGGTTCAAATGGAGCCGGAAAATCATCTTTATTTAAAATTCTTGCAGGCATTGATAAAGATTTTACAGGAGAAACTTCCCTTGCACCAGGTTATACAATTGGTTATTTGGAACAGGAACCTTATTTGGAACCAGGCAAAACAGTAATTGAAGTTGTAAAAGAAGGTGTTAAGCCTATTACTGATCTTCTTGCAGAGTTTGACCAAATTAACGAAGCTTTTGGCGACCCTGATGCAGATTTTGATAAACTTTGTGCCCGTCAAGGCGAAGTTCAGGAAAAACTTGATGCATTAGACGCATGGAATCTTGATGCAAACCTTGAACTGGCAATGGAAGCCCTTAGATGTCCACCTTCTGATCAGGTAGTTGATGTACTTTCTGGAGGTGAACGCCGCCGAGTTGCACTTTGTAGACTTCTTTTACAAAAACCAGACATTTTGCTTTTGGACGAACCTACTAACCACTTGGATGCAGAAACTGTTGCTTGGCTGGAAAAACATCTTCACGATTATCCAGGAACAGTTATTGCCATTACCCATGACCGCTACTTCCTTGATGATGTTGCTGGTTGGATTCTTGAATTGGACCGTGGTGAAGGTTATCCATACAAAGGTAATTATTCTTCTTGGCTTGAACAGAAAAACCAGAGACTTGCTCTTGAAAACAAAAACGAATCTCTTCGCCAAAAAGAAATCCAGAAGGAATTGGAATGGATTCACATGGGGGCAAAAGGTCGTCAGGCAAAGCACAAGGAACACATTACTCGTTACAATGATTTGATGGCTCAGGAATCTAAAAAACAGCTTAAAGATACACAGATTTCTATTC
>JAKSTL010000116.1 GCA_024402595.1 Treponema sp.
GATTCACTGATTTTTGTTTTTTTTTAGACCCAGTAGCTCAGCTGGATAGAGCATCTGGAGAGTAAGTAAATGCTAGAAAACCGCGGGTGCGCTTTTCTTTAACGCATTTGCTATTGTATTACCTAATTGGAAGGTCGTGCGTTCGAATCGCATTTGGTACGACTTTGTAATAAATAAAACATGCGATTCATTGGTTTTGGATTTTTAGACCCAGTAGCTCAGTTGGATAGAGCATCTGGAGGTAAGTAAATGCTAGAAAACCGCGGGCGCGCTTTTCTTTAACGCATTTGCTATTGTATTACCTAATTGAAAGGTCGTGCGTTCGAATCGCATTTGGTACGGCTTTTTTAATAATAAAATACATGCGATTCACTGATTTTTGTTTTTTTTTAGACCCAGTAGCTCAGCTGGATAGAGCATCCGCCTCCTAAGCGGAAGGTCGTGCGTTCGAATCGCATTTGGGTCAATAATAATTTTTTTTTTGAATTAGAAAATGTAGTATACGCCTGGTTTGGTGAAGCCGGCGAAGCCATCGTCGATTGGGGAGTATTTTTCGGCGGCGCTGTTGTAATGGCACAAATATGTAATTGCTTTTATGGAAGAATCCAGTGTTTTTAGCTGTTTATAGGATGCATGAACGCCTTCTGAATATCCAGAAAAATCACAATCATGGAAAATCGCTTCTATTTTTGTATTCAAATCCTGATTATTCAAAAAATATTCAAGCTGAGATGCATTAAATTGTGTGTCACCAGTAAAAAGAATCCTGTTATCTATGATAAGGCCATAGGAAATCTGGGAGTTTTTTAATGAATTAAGTTGGGTTGTAACATGTCTTGTTCTAAAAAGCTTTAGATTTATAGAACCAACATTTACATCATAAACTTCAAATGGTTTTTTGCAAATTAACTTTGGCTTTATCTGATTAAAATAATCATCAAAGGTCATTTTTCCTTTTTCACTGAATTGTATGCCACCGCGCAAAGATTCTTTCCACAATAGTTTTTTAAAACCGTCTGTTGCTACAAGATTTCCTGTTGTTTTATTCACATAATAATTCACCAAGGCGTATTCTTCTACTCCGCCAATATGATCTGCATGCTGATGTGTAAGTACAAGATTTTTAATTGATGACAAACGAGTATTATACTGTTTTTCTAAGGCATAAGGACAAAGTGAACCACAATCAACCAAAATATGATCTTCACCTTTGACAATCAACAGATTCGTCTGATAATTAATTTTTGAAAAAGCACTGCCTGTTCCTATAAAAAACAAGGAAATATTGCCGTCATTTGTTAAATCGATTGTTGAATCAAAAGGTTTTATGTCCATAATGATTCATTATAACATATATTTTATAATTATTCACCTAGTTAATCTTCGTTATTCTGAAAAACGCAAATTGTTTCAATTATTTTTTTGGATTTTCAATTCTGGAACAAGTTCAAAGTTCAATTTTATTGAGCCGTCCTTGCTTTTAAGCTTAACCATTTTTAGTATTTAACAACGACTCGATTCCGTAAACTTCTTCTACTCCAGAAACAAGGATTCCCCCCATTCCTAATTCAAGCGGAATTTTTAAATCCATATCAAAGCGATCGCCAACGGCAACACAATTTTCTGCATTACAGTTTAAAATTTTTAAGGCTAAATTAAATGGTTCATAGGCGGGTTTTGATTTATAACAGGTGTCCAATCCAACTATTTCTGGAAAAAAATCAGAAATGCCTATTGCTTCAAGAGTTTTTCGTGCAGGAAGAACCGGATTATTTGTTACACAAATCAGTTTGTATTTTTTTGAAAGCTTTGCAAGGGTGAAAACAAGTTTTTCGTCATAAGAAAGGAAGTCGGCGGGCTCCAAAAGTGTTTTTCGCCATTCAACGCTTTGGGCTATAGGAACCCCAAATGCCAAAAGTGTATTTCCAAGGCTAACCTTACTTCCATTGTTTTCTGCTTCAAACTTGCGGCGATAATCGGCAACCTTTTTTCGAGCTTCCTCGGCTGTTATTCCAGTTGTTCGAGCGTATTCTCTGATTTGACAATCAACCTGCTCAAAAGCATAAGCAGCACTTGTATACAATGTTGAGTCTATATCAAAAATTATAGCTTTTGTTTCATCTGGAATAGAAAAAATCTTCATTGCCAAAAATCACCTGCAAATTATCTATTTTGTCTGTAAAAAGTTCCATGCAACTTTTGCATCACCTAAAAGCTCTGCATCATTGCATTTTGGGTATATCAGTTTGAGCTTAATTTTTTCAGCTTTTTTCTGCATATAAGCTTCATCATTTAACTGACCACCCGTTACTGTAATTTCATCAGCAAAAGCAAGGCCTTTTTCCGTACAAAGCTGTTTTAACTTATTGAGTGCAGTTTCTATTTGATTCAATCTTTCTTCTTCTGGAAGAGTTGAACTATTTGGCATTAAAACTGAAGCATTCCACAATCCAGGAACAACAGATGGCAAAGTCCTAATTCCTTCTGCAATCAAAGGTTCAGCTGTACAAAGATTTATTCCTTCACTTGAACCACTTCTGTCACAGATTTTTCCAGGAGCCAAAGTGTCGGTACCAATAAGTGCAACAATAAAATCAGGTCCACCCGCTATTACTGGAATTGATTCTGGTAAATCAAGAAATTCCATAGCTTCCGAGGTAAGAACACCACACTGCTCTCCAATTTTTACATAAGGAGGAAGTTTTGCATTTGAAATTTTCGCCATTTCCAAAGTTGCATCCGACCAATAAGCAGAAATGTATCTTTCTTCTGGCAAAATAGTAACAGATTGAGATGTTAATTTGTAAATTAAATATTCAGGCCCAGAATATAAATACTCCGAAGCTTCAAATTCACCAGGAAACAAATCACGGAAAGCAAGAATTCTTGGTAAAAATAAACTTTTCGCAACTTCTTCAGAATCGAAAGTTCTATTTCCCGCAAATTCATTCCACCTAAAAGTTAATCCACTTTCAGAAACCAATGTGGGACCATGTCCAGAAACAGCCATTGCTTTTATAACAACTTCATCAGAAGCTGCGTTTGCACTTTTTTTAAGTTTTCCAACGGCATCCCTTAACGCCCAAATCCATCCTTCTGCAACAAAACGATTTTCTGGAGCAGAAAGAGCCACTTTACAAAAAGAAACAACATCACCTTCAGCAGTAATAAGTGCGGTTTTTAGTGATGTTGTTCCAATGTCCACAGAGAGAACAGTTTCAATCATTTAATATTCAGCGTCCTGAACGTATTAGTTATTTTTAGTTTCAGCAGTATTTTCTGTTACAACTGGAGACTGAGTTTTTATTACCTTTTCAATAATATTTCTATTATCCAAAAGTTCACTCAAAGACTGATTATAATGAATACGAGTAATTACATTTGCGAACAAACCACTTACATCGGTACTAATAAACCATTCGCGGTTCAAAAGTTCTTCATGATAAACAGCATTTGTACCAATAATTCTATAGAACAAGCCCTGCTTATAAGCTTCATCAAAGTTTTTAATTGCATCACCGGTGAAGAATGGAAGAGAGATGGCACAAATAACTTTTGTAGCACCCTGCTCTTTTAAAAATTCCATAGCTTTAAGCAATGTTCCACCAGTACCAAGCATATCGTCTGCAAGGAAAGCAACTTTACCTTTTACATCACCAAGAAGCTTTACAGACTTAATGTTAGTAGAATGAGCATCCTGAGTTACAATAGAATAATCACGCTCTTTATAAATCATAGCCAAAGGTAATTTTAAACCAGAAGCATAGAACTTGTTGCGGTCAATAGCACCTGTATCTGGAGATACGATTACTACATCTTCTGTTTTGCCAGAAAGATCAACAATTTTGCTAAGTTCACGAATTACCTGATAGCTGGCATGAAGGTTATCAAGATTTAATCGGGAGAATGCATTTGGGATTTCGCGAGAATGCAAATCAAGAGTGATGATTCTAGAAACACCCTGCATTTCATAAATGTGGCCCAAAAGACTTGCTGTAAGTCCTTCACGACCTTTTCGTTTGTGCTGACGGGCATAAGGATAAGCAGGAACAACCAAAGTGATTTTTCCAGCACCAGCCATACGAACAGCATCGATGGTAACCAGCAAAGACATAACATGGTCGTTTACTGTCATTACAACATCATTTTTACCACCGTTCAAGTGAAGAACTTCGTGGTTTTCAACATCTTGGAAAATATAAACATCTTTTCCGCGGACTGTGTCTAAAAGTTCGGTCTTAACCTCACCGTTAGCAAAGTACGAGAACCGTGTATTTACTTTGAATACAGGTGGTCTGTACTTATCTGTAGCACCTCTTATACAAAGATCGCTAGTCTGCAAATCATTCTGCAGATTAATTCTCTGTACAAGCTCTTCTTTAGTCAGCTCATAACGCTTTGATACAACATCGTTCTTCAATGTGAAGCGGTGTTTGTACATGTGTTTAAGGTGCGTTATGACTTCATTGGCGAAAGCTTCGCCACCAGGACAGGCAACAATCGCAAGACTTGTTGGCTCGGTATAAGGCATATTTGACCTCTTTTTTAATAAGATTCGTGTCTAGAATATACCATATATAGAACTTTGATACAATTAGAGTTTTTAGACTTTTATCTTTTTTCTGAATGATGAATCTGTTTTACTTCATACAATTTGGTATCGGCTATTTTTTGCATTTCTTCAAAAGAAGTAAAATCCTTTGAATCCAGTGTAAAATAACCGCAACTACACCATATTTTGTATTCAAGATTACTAGTCTGATTATAATTTTCCAAATAAGAATCTAATTTTGCAATATTCTTTTCGACATTAGGCCGTTTATTTGAATGTGTAAGAATACAAAACTCATCGCCGCCTGTTCGTACACAAATACTGTTTCGTGAAAATGCATATTTTATTGCATTAGACGATTGAATGATGGCATTGTCTCCACCTTCATGACCAAAACGGTCGTTTATAAGCTTTAGATTATCAATATCTACGCACACAACACTGATATATTCTTCATTGGGAATAGCAGTTTTAGACACTTGTTCAAAATATTTCTGCATTCCTCGGCGATTGTAAAGTCCCGTAAGATGATCTTTTACATTCAGTTTTTCCAGTTCCCGCTTTAAATAAAAACTTCCAATCTTTCCACAGGCATCAAAAAACCAAAGCTGAAATAATTCCGCATCAAAGGTCAAAAAATCATTCATTTCATAAACGATATAACCTAAAGTTCTATCCCGAAAATACAATGGCGTAATACACATATGAACCGATTCGTCAGTATTTAAAAAATCATACCAAAGCAAATCTTTTGAAGGAAAACTTTCTTTCATAAAAAAATCGCTGTGAGGAATAATCGAAGTTACTTTCGGAGGCATTCCCTTTCTTGTATTTTTTTGAGAAAAGAAATAATCATCTTTACTTTCAATATTGGCATCAATACAAAAGAAGAACTTTTTAAATCCGAAAAGATCCAGCGGTGAAGAAATATGCTCAAACAAACTTTTTGGATCGTCATCATCAGAAAAATAAATATTCGCTTTAACCATTGCCTGATTAAATGTGGTAACTGTAAACTGTCGCAAGTATTTTTTATCTATGAAATTATAAACCTGCTGTTTTTCAATTTTACGACAACCACAGGATTCCTGAACAATTAGCTCCGAATCCACACAAACATCATCTTCAGTTTGATTTCCCGCCAAAAGATTCATCATAAGTTCATAAGCTTTCTTTCCAGAACCAACTAGGTCGGAAGAAACTGTGGTAAGGGACGGTTCATAGGCATGAGCATCAGTTGTTCCATCAAAACCAGTTACAATAACATCATCGGGAATAACAAAGCCTTGATTTTTAAGATAATCGCAAACAAAAATTGCCATTGTATCATTAGCACAAACAATTGCTTCTG
Organism: Treponema sp.; assembly: GCA_024402595.1. Classification (GTDB taxonomy): domain Bacteria; phylum Spirochaetota; class Spirochaetia; order Treponematales; family Treponemataceae; genus Treponema_D. The sequence continues at coordinate 5,904 of JAKSTL010000116.1, forward strand.
GCAAACCATCTTCAACAAACTTTTTTGCACATTCTATAGACTGTTTCCAAAAGTGACCATAAGCTATTCGTTTTTCTTCTATTGGGATATTGTATTTTGAAAGGATTTTTTTATATGCATCAAGTCGTTCTATAGACTCTTTATTATCTTCATAGCCGCCAATAAAGTTGATTTTTTTACAATGATGAACCTGAATCAGGTGCTCCATAATCAATTCCATGGCAAATGTATTACGAATTGTCACATTATGTTTAAAATGATGAGTTGGATCATTGATGTTGATTACGGGAATATGATTTTTTTCACAATTTTTTTCCAGTTCTAAGACTGTTTTTTCGCGATAAATGGAATTACCTAGAACAAAAAGTCCATCTATCATTTTATAATTTATAAGATTAAATATTTCCGATTCGCCACGAACAAGATTTGCATCCAGGTCTATTCCCTTTGGAAAATCCCCTTTAAGCATTAATGAATAAAACAAAAGAAGATTTATATTATGATTTTTACAACAAATAATAATCTCGCTGATTATTTTTGCTTCACTTTCCAGTTGAAATCCTGAAAAACAAAGGGCTAAGGTTGTTTTCATTTCGATATCCTATGACAAATCGATGTTACAAAAAAGACATCTTGCCATAAAAATACCTTCAAGCAAGATGCCTCTTCCGATTCTATATTTTTAATTAGTTGCAGGCTTGCGCCTGCTTACCGAGTTTCGCCTTGGTCGCGTAAGGCTCCCATTTTTGCTTCGCAAAAAACAGCAAAACTCGCCATACTTATTTTGCTAAAACTTTAGCAAGTTCTTCTGCAGTAAATGCCGCAGGCTAACGCCTGCTTACCGAGTTTCGCCTTGGTCGCGCAAAGCTCCCATTTTTGCTACGCAAAAAACAGCTAAACTCGCCTTTTTTTTATTTAGCCAACAATTCAGCTAATTTTTCTGCTGTGAAACCGAGGTATTCAGCTACTTTGTTTGCTGGACCTGAAGTACCGAATCTGTCGATACAGAAACAGTCTTCTTTCTTTGCAAACTGGAGCCATTCTGTAGAAATACCAGCTTCAGTACAAACTACGCGTTTTG
>JAKSTL010000117.1 GCA_024402595.1 Treponema sp.
TGAAATATTTTTAAATGTAAAATTGTGGTGGTGCAACTTTGAACTCTCGATAGTTAACCCTCGACAGTCGATGAGCTTTTATGCCGCGAAAGCCGCTTTACAATGAGTGGCGGTGTGATAGGCTGTTAGCCAGGCAGCAGAGCATTTATGCGTCGCCTGCCTCGCTGGCAGAATATCGCACTGCCAGAGGCTCATTGTCAAGCGGACCGTGGAATAAATGCGTGCCTTATGCAGTAGCCTTGTCTTCCTGGTAATAAAGTGCTCTTTTCACCGCTGGTGGCAACCCATTATTCGCTGAACAGATGCGTCTGTTGTTCCAGTAGCTCATGTAGTAGCGCCATATCATTGTCTTTAACTCATCCTTAGTGTAATGTTCGGATTTTCTGTTTCTGCTGTAGAACAGTTCCTCTTTCATCCTTGCCCACATGCTTTCACAGCGAGCATTGTCGTGACATCTTCCACCTGCACTGTTCATGCTCTGAATTATCTGATTATTGTTTAATGCAGCTCTGTACAGCTCACTGGTATACTGTGAGCCACGGTCTGAATGGCACTTGATACCACGTATTTCAGGATGCATCGTAACTGCGTTGTTTATGGTGCTCACACATAATCCCGCCTTCATGTTATCATCGATAGCCAATCCAAGCACGAAGACATCAAAGCAGTCAAAAAGTGCTGAAACGTACAGTTTGCCGTCAGAAGCTTTAATCTCAGTTATATCTGTCACTGCTTTCTGATTTGGTTCGTCAGCTGTAAAATCACGTCTGAAGAGATCATCAGATTTTCTTGCAAGCTTATCCGCCTTAGTTATACCGTTAGGTTTTCTTCGTGGCTTATGAGTTAATCCTATATCGTTCATGATACGATATACTGTTCTCTCTCCAGGAACATCAAGTTCATCATCTTTATGCTTGAGTTTAAGTGCCTGATACATTCTCATACGGCCGTATGTATCATTGCACTCATCTTCATTCACTATTTCCATCATGGATTCCGCAATTGCTTCGTATTTCCAAGGCTTATTCTTGTTTGCAAGGTAATTGTAAAAGGCCTGTCTGCTTACTCCTAATGCCTTGCAGTAAAAAGATATCTTTCCTTTGTCTTCGCCGCCATTTGTCTTGTAATCGATGAATTTTAGTCTTTCGTTTTTCCCGACTTCTGACGGCGTGCGGCGAAAAAAGCACTTGCTTCCTCGAGAAATTCATTGAGCTCAGTCAGCCTTTTGATTTCCTTAGCTTGCTCTTTAAGCTCTTGCCGTAACTTCTGATTTTCTTCAGCCAGGCTCATTGCTTCAGCTGGTGTTTTTGCCTCTCCAGTTTCTATTGCCACTTTTCGTTCTTTTTTGATCCAGTCATACAAAGTTCCGTACGGGATTTTCAGCTCTTCGCTTGCTTTCTTTGCACCAACTTCTTTTGCAAGCTTTACTGCTTCTTGTTTGTATTTTGCTTCGTATTTTCTTGGCTTATCCATATACTGACAACTCCTTACCGTTTTCTATTGTTTCCATTATAAATTTGGTGGATTAAAGTTGTCAAGTATTATTATACTACATCACTCTTAGTATTGAACCGGTTGCGGACAGTTTTTCAGAGCTTATAAATAGTTTGAAGGAAATAAAGTAAAGGTTATGAGCATGATGAACATGAAACATTTAATATAACATCAAAATATCATATTCTCAAATTGAACAGTATGCTAAAGAAGCGTTTTTTAATCAACAGATTGTTGAGATTAATGATGAATTATATATAAAAGGTATAGCATCGAACGGAATAAAGTTTGAAGGATGGATTGAAAATGGCGAATTGAAATCATTTTATCCTGTTGATGATTGGCAATATTAAGAGGAGGTATATATGACTCAAGATTTTGAACAAAGTTTTCGATATTCTGCCAAAGGAAATTCTGACGTAATATTGTTTTTTGATAATATGATAAGGCGAAGTTTTTTTAAGTCTATTAAGAAAATAGCTGATCGACACAGTGGAATGATTTGCGGAACAATTGGATATAATCTTTCTTATGATTGTGATTGGATTGAAGATGGTGTGGAGTTATGGTGGACATCTGGATCAAAAGATCACAATTGTATCATCAGTTATCCAATGTTCGTTGACTGTATTGAAGTTGCTACGAACATCTGGTTAAAAAACAACGAGACATCTTTAAACGAATCAACACTATTAGAATTAGAGGAGTGTATAAAAAAAATAAAAAGAATATATGTTTCACATTAATCCTGAGTTCCTGGATTCTTTTTAGTCTACATCATTCACTCCGGTAATATTGATGAAGTGAATAATCTGGAAATTTCCCGGGAAGATAAAAATGCAGTAATATCAGAGGCGAAAAGCGGAAAAATAGTACTTGTTCCTGAAAAGAATATAACGCTGAATAACTGGACTGGTACAGGATACATAGCGACAGATGGAGATAAAGGTGTAAGTTTTGTTATTACCAACGGAACAAATGGTGGTATTTCTACTGGGGAAATTACAGCTGATCTTTACTGTGTAGTATTAGGCTCGGCAGCATTACTGGCGGATTCTGTAATGCTTATAGATTTAGGTGTCGGATTACTTCTTACCGGAAATGTAATTATGGCTGCTGTTGTGATTGCATTTGCTGCAACAATGATGTATCAGGCAATAGAAAGTTATTCTGATGCAGTAAGTCTTTATCTTGATGCAGCATCCGGCAGTGAAACGGCAGAACAGTCTGCAGAACAACTTAAAACACATGCGAAAATAGGGTCATTAACATTTGTTGGATGCCTGATTGCCGGACCGGTATTACAAAAAGCTGGTTCTGTTGCAGTAACTGCCGGTGAAAAAATCGCTCAGACCAGATTCGGAAATGTAGTCGGTTATGTTTTTGAGAAAACGGGAAAACCTGTTGCGGATAAGATTTATAACTGGGGCTCTGGTGTTAACAGTGCAGTAAGAAGAACTAATCTTTATCAGAGAATGGTTGAAGGTTCGATACGCGAGGAAATAGCAGCAGAATTAGTAATCCTGATGACTTGATTAAATCTACTGATGCAGTTCAATTTAGTGAGTGTAATGCACAATTAAAGGAGATGATTTCTAAAAATGAAGATTTAAAAAGTTTGTTTACAGATGAGCAACTAGAAGATATAGATTTTGGTGATACGCCTACATATTATACTTGGCATCATGATTTAGAAACAGGAAAATTACAATTAGTAGATACAGTAGTTCATAATGCCACAAATCATACAGGTGGTAGAAATATTTGGGGCGGCGGTTCAGAAGCGAGATAAGGAGTAAATTAATGAATTGGAGATCAGTTAAACCGTTAGTATTTGAAACGGAAATAGAGGAATTTGAATTAAAGATAAAATATCAGTTTCCAACTAGTTTTAAGGAATTAATACAATTATATAATGGCGGAAAGCCAAGCGACAAAATATTTAATACCAAAGCGACAAAAGGCCGAGTTTTTAATAATTTATTGTCATTTAACAAAAGCGATCCTGTTAATATATGGATGCTTAATGATTGGGATGGACTGATGTCAGATTGGAATAAAGATGGTTTAATGAATAGCTATGTTGCTTTTGCGCAAGATCCGTTTGGGAATCTTATATGTTTTGAGAAATCAAATAATCATATTATATTTATTGATCATGAGACTCTCAGTATTGAACTTGTTGCTGACAGTTTTACAAAATTTATTGATAGTTTAAAGAAAATAAAATGAATTTTACTTTTGCAGTATTAAAGAAAGTATAGGATTTAATTACTGGGATGATTTTTTGATTATTGTAGATGTTATAAATAATTGCATTAAGCCTGAAGAAATCGATTATTCTGGGATTACAGATATTTTCGGGCATTTTGTGATTGATGGTTTAAGAGTAGATATGGAGTGTACTTCTATGCTTGGAGTAATAATATGGAATGGCGTTGGACAGCACCTTTAGAATCAGAAGAACTGATAAGTGAGTTTGAAAAAAGGAAAAATACATTTTCCAGAAGGACTTTGCAGAGACATTAAGAAACTATAATGCTGGTTATCCTGATTATGAAGAGTTTATTTCCTATAAAGGAAATAAAAAAATTAAGAGAGTATTTAGCTCGCTACTTTCTATAAATAAAGATTCTATGGCTAACATGTGGCAGAGTAACTGTGAACTGGCATTTCAGTATGAAAATGAAACATACATATTACTTAATGAAAAATACAGATGGCTTATAGCTATAGTGAACGTCAAAAATAAATTTACTTTTAAAATCTATAACAGAACTCATTGCTGAACGCTGTACGCTTCATTTTTACTCAAAGTAAAAAAATTAATGACGTTTACTATAATAAAACTCTTGAAATAGTAATACCTACTGGTACGCTTACAGACCATATAAAGAATACGGTTAATAGTGTTCAACAAGTATATCCTAAAATTAAAATTCAAATAGAGGAGATGTTTTAATGAATAACAAAGGATTCACAGGGATAATATCTTTTTTGCGTAGTAATGTTACCACAGATGATATCATTAAAGTTATGCGTGATTTAATGTTTTTTAATCCAACCTCTTTCCGTTCGAATTTAAAGGATTTCAAACGGCTTGGGAAAAATAATTTTTGGGAACAAGTACGATTAAATCTTGAACAAACAAGCTATTTTCGGAGCTATGCGAAAGATTTTAAGCAAGATCCAATAAGATTAGACGAGATAAGTATTTCATTTTTTCCAACTACAAATATCGTTCATATTAGATTTGTGATAAACACAGAAAATGATGAAGTTTTAAATCTCCTGGAAAAAAATATCAGTTGTTTTGTTGAAAGTCATGTTATTTTATCTGCTTCGCTAAGATCTATTGGTGAGTATAACTGGAATGATAATAGTGATTTAGAACTTCAAAAAAGAAATCATAAGGAAATCGAAGTGATACAGACTATTCAGATTGCATATGTGGATTACGCTGATGTTAGGCAGTTTTCTGGACATACACAGGACTACGAAGGGGTATGGTTTGGATGCAGTTATGAAATGTGGTTTGGTGAAGATTATAACAAGTACATTTCTCTTGATATAATAAAACACTTTGATGATTGCGAACAAAATGTCGAATATAAAAACGGAACGGTTTTCATAAAAATGTTTAGAACTTATAATGATTATGACAAATTGAGTAGTATGGAAAGAGCGTTTATGTTTAGAAGAGTGACGAAATGCGATGAAGCTTTTTCGTATTGGAAAAATGAAATTGATGAGCAGTCCGTTCTTCAGGAACAATATTCGAATGAAATTGAAAAAGGTTTATTTCCCCATGGTGGTATAAGGCGCATGAAAATCTATCTTGACAAAAATAATAATCAGACAGTAAAAGCTAAAGCAGCTAAAGTGCACGTATCTGAACTTGGTAATGATGGTAAATTAATTTATGAAGAAATTATTGATTTATAAAAAATATATAGCAATTTAAAGATAAATTGTTATTTTATTTGATTTATTATAGTTGTCAATCCGTCAATCGAATAACAAAAGTCTATCAACTAACGTATTTGCGTTAATTGATAGGCTTTTTTCTTTTTTGCTGTGAACAGACTGTGGCATTTATTGAGGTTCCTGCTTTTTATACTATGATATCAATGAATACCATAGTGATATCACAGTATAAACGTATTGATATTATACGAAAAGTAAAAATTATTATAAATTTTCTGTGAACTTTTTCGTTTTTTTCAAAAACAGGGTGTAAAAATCTATGTAAAAGTGGCAGTGTGTGAAAGATAATAAAAATTACGAAAAATACCCAGTCAAAACGAAGAAAAAATGGCAGTGAGTGAAAGGAGTGATTATTACAGAGCGCAGAAAGACACTGGACAAGTCAATTCTGAAAGCATTCTGGCAACTGAAATACATTTCGTTATGGAGCTGCTTCCGTATTTCCTATTTACATATCGCATAAAGCGAATGTCGGCAGAAAACTGCTGATCTTATTAAACGGAGGTCATAAACAATGACTGAAACAAAAAGAAAAATGCTCACAATTAAGGAAGCGGCAAATCTTATCGACGGAATCACAGAGTACCGTGTCAGAGAGATGTGCAGGAATGGTCAGGTAAAATGCTTTAAAGCAGGTAAGAAGTATCTTATCAGCGAAGAGGCGTTTCTGAGGATTGTTTAAGTAATAGACAGACTAAATTTTTTCCGTTAATTCCGGAGATAATAATTCTTTTATATTTTCCGGAAGATCAGATGTAGATGTATTCTTTTCATGATAAAGTTCACATTTGTATTTTTTCTCGTCATTCTGCTTCATAAAAATATGTGAGATTATATGTACATCTTTACTCCTGGAAAAACAGTCTTCATCTCTCAACGATTTTGCAATGAAGCAGGAGCCTTTATCCGCACCAGTAATAAAAAGCGCCGGGAACAGTTTACCCGACGCCTTGATGTTCAAAAAAGCGGTTTTATGCTGGCTGTCAGCCACAATACCCTTTCGAGTATCTAAAAGTCACTGAAAATAAGTCCTCAGTGCAGACTGACCATTTCTCTCCGGTCAGAGCTCAATGCCCTTGCGAGCATCTGTAAGTCCTGGAGTTTTTACCTGCCCAGGCACAGTACAGCTTAATGTGCCGCCACACAGAGATATTCTCTCACCTATATTATATGCTTTTTGTTTTGCTCCGTCAATGTTAATTATAATGAACCAAATAAGAACCAAACGACTGTCTGTATGAAGAAAAATAAAATAAAAAAACAACTGCACAGTCCTCAGACCACGCAGCTGCGTACTTTGTGATAAAGCTGGTGACGTGACTCG
>JAKSTL010000118.1 GCA_024402595.1 Treponema sp.
GATCATCGACCAATGATTTTGCGATGTATTCAATCAGGTCTTTTTCCATTTTCTAGCCTCTCTGTAAATTACTTTGCCTGTTTTGCAGACTGAACATTCATCAATTTCTTAACAATGTCAGTAGGCTGAGCTCCAACACTGATCCAGTACTTTGCACGATCCAAATCGATAGAAACCTGAGCATCTTCCTTAGCGATTGGCTGGTAGATTCCGATTTCTTCGATACATGCACCGTCGCGTGGCTTCTGTGAGTCTTGAACAACTACACGATAGCAAGGACGTTTCTGTGTACCAAATCTCTTAAGTCTGATTTTGACCATTTATATCCTCCATGGCACTAATAGCACCAATTTTTGCAATTTAAAACACAATAATCCTAATTGTGCATATTGAAACATTATTCTATAGGAATATTAACTTTTATTCAAGGTGAAGAGCAATTTTTATTATCAGAATTATTTATGAATAATCTATCATTTGTCGCAAGGTAAATGTAAAAAAAAATCGCATAAATAGATTATCGATTAAATCTTGCCAAAAAGGATTTTGTTCTTTCTGCTTGTGGATTATTAATAACATCCTCAGCTTTTCCTTCCTCTACAATCACACCGCCATCCATAAAAATAATGTGACTGGAAATATCTCTGGCAAAAGACATTTCATGAGTAACTACAACCATAGTCATTTTTTCTGCTGCAAGTTCTTTAATAACAGCAAGTATTTCACCAGTTAATTCTGGATCCAAGGCACTGGTTGGTTCATCAAAAAGCAGAACTTCTGGCTTTAGTGCTAAAGAACGGGCAATAGAAACACGCTGTTGTTGACCACCACTCAACTGACAAGGGTAAGCATCTGCTTTATCTGCTAATCCCATTCTAGCCAACAATTCCATTGCAACCTGTTTTGCTTCTTCTTCGGATTTTTTTAAAACCCTTATTTGTGGTTCTGTTACATTTTTTAAAACTGAATAATGTGGGAAAAGATTAAAGTTTTGAAAAACAAGTCCGCTTTTTAATGTAATTGCATGACGAGAAGCTTTATCTGTATAAACACCATTTTCTACCAAAGGCATTCCACAAATGTTTATTGTTCCATCAGTTACTTCTTCCAATTGAGAAATACAACGCAAAATAGTCGATTTTCCAGATCCACTAGGCCCTATAATACTCAATACTTCTCCTCGATGCACAGAAAAAGTAATTCCTTTAAGGATTTCCAGTTCACCAAAAGATTTTTTTAAGTTTTTTACTTCAATAATTTCTTTCATACAATCCACACGATTCTAATAATCTAAACAACGGAACCCGGTTTTAATTATAATAAGACAATTTTTTTTCTAACTTCTGGAATACTAACGACACAATCCAGTTCATTAAAAAATAGAAAACACCAGCTATAAACAAAGGTACAAATGAAAACAATGCACCTTGTCTTTCCTTTGCTACCATCAACAACTCTGAAACTCCAATAACAGAAACCAAAGCTGTATCTTTTACCAAAGTAATAACTTCATTACCCATAGCTGGCACAATCCGTTTTACAACCTGAGGCAAAATAATTCTGAAAAAAGTCTGACCCGATTTATATCCAAGAACTTTAGAAGCTTCATATTGACCTTTTGGAATAGCTTCAATTCCTCCTCTATAAATCTCCGCAAAATAAGCAGAATAATTTATGCTTAAAGCTATAATTGCAGCCGCAAATCTGTTCCATCTAAAATTAACATCATAACCAAGGTTTACCAGCCATCGAATAAATAATCCAGGACCAAAATAAACTACAAGAAGCTGAAGCATTAATGGAGTACCACGAATAATCAGCAAAAATACATTTATCAATCCAGATAGGAACTTATTCTTAGACATTCGGCCCATGGCCACTGGTAATGCAAGAGGAACAGCAATAATTATTGTCAGAAAAAATACCTCCAACGAAGTAATAGAACCTTCCAACATCGCCTTCAGCATTTTTATATATCTTTCCATAATTTTTCCTTATGTAAAACGGATTTTTATTTTTCTACTTATTTTCCAATTACAGAAATATCTTTACCGAACCATTTTGTAGAAATATTGTTGATTGTTCCATCAGCAGCCATTTCTTTCAAGATTTTTTCAACTTCATCGCGAAGTTCTGGTTCACTCTTTCTAAAACCAATACCGTATGCTTCGTTAGCAAGTGGCTGAGAAAGAACAACAAAAGGTTTGCGAGTCATTGTAATTGAATAGTTAGCAACGATACTATCCATAATTACACCATCAACACCGTTTACACCCAAATCATTCAATGCAGAAATATTATCTTTTAATCCAATAACATTTGCTAAACTCTTTTTGAAATCAGGATTGTCATCAAGAGCTTCCTGAGCACTAGAACCAATCTGGATTGCTACAGTTTTTCCTTTCATATCGGCCAATGTTTTAATTCCACTGTCTGCACGAACAACAACAACCTGTTCATTGTTCAAATATGCACCTGTAAATGAAAGAGCCTTAATTCTATCTTCTGTAATTGTAAATCCATTCCAAATACAGTCGATTTTACCAGTTTCCAATTCCATTTCTTTAGCATCCCAGTCAATTGGCTGAGCTTTAAACTGAACACCAAGTCGTTTTGCAACTTCTTTTGCCAAATCAATATCATATCCAACGATTTCATTATCATCATTACGATAGCCAAGTGGTGGGAATGAATCATCCAAACCTAAAACGAAAGTTCCTCGTTCTTTTAATGCAGTAACAGCATCAACTTTTTTTGTTGTTTTTTTACAACCAACCAGTGTAAACAATGTAGCTGCAGCAAGAACTGCACATACAAGCTTTTTCATTTTTTTCTCCTTAATTCTCATTTTATTTTTTTAACGAACTGCTTTAATTCGCTAATTTGTTCACTAACCTTTTCGCTGGAAGGGCCACCAATGGTTTTTCGTGCTTCCACACAAGCTTTTGCCGAAATTACAGAATAGATATCATCTTCTATTAAGTCAGAACAAGATTTCCATTCTTTCATAGACAAGTCTTCCAATTCGCAATTCTTTTCAATAGATATACGAACGGCTTTTGCACTTACTCCGTGGGCTGTTCTAAACGGCATGCCTTTTCTAACAAGATAATCTGCAACATCGGTGGCATTCAAATATCCACCTTTACAAGCATCTTCCATTTTTTCAAGATTCCATTTTGCAGTGGAAATCATCTGAGTGAAAACTTTTACACAAGACAAAACTACATCGCAAGCATCAAAAAGGCTGTCTTTATCTTCCTGCATATCTCTGTCATAAGCCAAAGGAAGCGCCTTCATCATTGTCAACAGAGCAATTAAATCTCCATAAACTTTACCAGTTCGTCCTCGAATCAATTCCGCAAAATCAGGATTTTTTTTCTGCGGCATAATAGAACTACCTGTCGACCAGCGTTCACTTAAATCAATAAATGCAAATTCTGTTGTAGACCACAAAACAATTTCTTCGCAGGCACGACTCAAATGCATTTGAATCATTGATAAATTAGATGCGGTTTCAATACAATAATCTCTATCAGAAACAGTATCTAAAGAATTCTGAGTAACAGAATCAAAATTCATTAAATCTGCTTCGTATTTTCTGTCCAAAGGTAAGCCACTGCCAGCAAGAGCACAAGCCCCAATTGGTGAAATATTAATTCTTTTTAATGAATCTTCCAATCTATTCCAATCCCGCTGAAACATCCATGCCCATGCACAAACATGATGAGCCAATGTAACCGGTTGAGCGTGTTGCATGTGAGTAAAACCTGGAATTAAAGAATTTTTATTATTTTCCGCAATTTGAACTAAAGCGTCTATTAAAGTTAAAAGTGAATTCTGAAGTTCTGGAATATATCTTCGCAGATAAAGCCGTTCATCCAGTGCAATCTGATCATTTCTACTTCGACCAGTGTGTACCTTTTTTCCAGCTTCCCCTATTCTATCAGTCAAGGTTGCTTCAACAAAAGAATGAATATCCTCTGCCGAATAATCAATTGCTAATTTTCCATTTTCCAAATCTTCCCGAATAGAAGATAAGCCATTTACAATCTGCTCACATTCTTCCTGACTGATTATTTTTGTATAAGCCAGCATTTTTGCATGAGCAATACTTCCATTTATATCATCAAGAGCCATTCTTTCATCAACATGAATGGAAGTTTCAAAAGCAACAGCCTGTGCGTCAGGACCTTCTTCAAAGCGACCGTGCCACAAAGCTGCGTGATTATCTGATGTAATTGTTCCGTGTGTAGCCATAGTTTTATTATATAAAAATATCATAGAGAATTCAATTTTATATAAGTTATGTAAGGCATTTCCGCACTAGAAAAAATATTTATAAAATTATTTTTCTTTTTTCATCTCTTTTAATAATTTTCGTTCCTGCTTTTTAGCTTCTTTTCCCTGTCTCTTTTCTTCTTTCTTTTCATTTTTTGCTTGGATTTTCAAGTCTTTTATATTCTGCTTCTCAAGTTTTTTATCTTCCCGTTCTTCTCGCTTTTGAAGTATGCGCAATTGTCTTTCCGACATCATTTCTTTTTCTTCTGCAGTAAGCTGACTATATTTAGGCATAGAATCTCTTTTTTCTTTTAAGCGAGCAAAGAATCCCTTTCGTTTTTTACTTACTTCTTCATCCATATAATCTTTATATACAGGTGGTAAAGTAAATAAAGATTTTCTATTAGCTTCTTCCAGAACATACTTCCATCCCTTAGAATAAATAATAAAGGCAAGTTCCGGCGACAATTCCCCAGTAATAATTTTCTTTATCATATCTTCAGAGTTAATATTCGGAATGATTTTCTCATACAAAGGATTTGTATACTGAGTTAAAAGGCGAACTGTATCATTTACAGAAACTTCATCTCTATAATACTCAGAATAACTGTTTTTCCACACATTTGAATAACCTGGAACCGGTTCATAATAAACATTCAATGCTTTTACAATTTTTTCAACTCTTTCTTTTGAATAACTAGCTGGAATTACAGCATATCGTGACGAATCATAAAAACCTCTATATTTTCCATCACCACTTGGACCTTTTGGAAAAGCTACAAAGCCATAATCATCAAACATTTTTGTAAAAACACCATTTGCATTATAATCGGATTGACGACCTACAAAAAAGACTACTTCTCCATCTTTAAACGCTTTATAATAATAGTCATCTGGACGGTCTTTTTGCGGCAACTGATATTTATTCCACATTTTTGACATCCAATACCATGCTTCCATAGCTTGATCGCTGTCTGAACTATTGTAAAAATCACCACGATTATTTTTCTTAATTACCGCCGCACCATTAGAATACAAAGCAAGATATCCAAAATCAACACTATTGGCGCACATAGCATAAATATCAATATCTCCATCCCAATCCACATCCTGAGTTAAATTTTTACACATTTCCTCAAAGACAGCCCAAGTCCATTTACCACTTTTCTGCCATTCGTACAAATCATCTGGATTATATCCATTTTTCTGAAGGATTCTCTTATTAAAATAAATTCCCGGAATTTGATAGAACTCCTTTGGTTTATAAGCATAAACGGATCTACCTTTTGAAAATAATTCTTTTACATTCTGTTCATAAAGGTCTTTATTATTAAACTGATAATATTTTATATCTGCCAAATCATAGAATAAACCGGCTTTTATCCCCTCCAAAGCAAGGCGTTCATCAATCATAAAAACATAACTGATTTTGTCTTCATCTTTTGTTCCTTCTGGATATAAATCATCATCACCAGCGACACAATAATTTGCTACAATAAGAGGATCACCTTCTGCACCGAACATTGGTTTATATTCCATTCTAAGCTTATAAGTGTGATTCATCCATTCGTGCCAGTATTTTTCGGAAGTTGCAGGTACTTTTTTCTGAGGAGGATTAACCCCATACCAATCAGCAATTACAATTTTCATTTTGTGGAAATTATAAACTTCCTTTGTTTCAGGATCATTCTTTGGCATTGTATTTTTATATGGATTATCCGCTAAAACACTTGCACAGCCCGTAAACATAAAAACAAGCATTGAGAGCAGCAAAAAAAATCTGATTTTTTCTTTCTTTATCATTTATTCTGACCTCATAACTATTTCAGTTAATAACATATTAAGGATTTGGAATATCTCTTTAATTATCGGCAGGAAGTTATATTTAGTTTAAAAAAAAGCACGGATGATTTTAATAGTCACCCGTGCCTGTTTATTTTCTTAAGTTATAAATTATATTTAAGAAAATTAGCGGTTACAATCGTCGATAAGACCCTGCCATACGTTCTTTGCAGCTTCGTATGCTTCTACTGGAGTCTGATATCCACCTGTAATACCCCAAATCATATCTCCCTGGTTGATTCCAGAAATAAGTGTATCAAATCGTGGGTTTGGTGTTGCAGCCATCAATTCAAGTGTTTCATCAACAGCGCGTGAATCACGGAATCCTGCATAATAGCCTTCTTTCCATGAATCATCTCCGTCATATCCTGGAACTGGTTCAAGCCAGAGGTCAACTGCTTTTGCAATTTTTTCAAGTTTAGCCTGATCATAAACTGATGGAATTACACACATATTTGAGTCGTGGATTGTTCGGTAAACACCAGAGCTCTTTGGTCCCAATGGGAAACATACAAATCCCCAGTCATCTGCCATTGAAGCAAATCTTCCATTTGGCTGTGCGTTGTATTCCTGGTCTGCCAAGAATGCACATTCACCGTTGATAAATGCTGTGTAGAAGTAATCCCAGCTTGCACCTTCTTCCTGTGGCAACTGATATG
>JAKSTL010000119.1 GCA_024402595.1 Treponema sp.
GTGATCAGTATGATATGAAAGATTATCACGTTTACGAGATGGATAATGATGAAACCATGCCTCGTGATTGTGGTTGTGTTCTTTCGTTAAAAGATATTCCTTGGGCTTCAAAACAGGTTTGGGCACCAGACTGTGAAGAAAAAGATGGAAAATACTACTTTGTATTCCCAGCTCGCGATAAAGAGGGAATGTTCCGTGTAGGTGTTGCTATTGGTGATAATCCAGCTGGTCCTTTCAAGGCAGAACCAAACTACATTCAGGGTACATACTCAATTGACCCATGTTTGTTCAAAGATACAGACAAAAAATATTATCTTACATTCGGTGGAATCTGGGGTGGTCAGCTTGATCAGTACAGAAACAACAAATGGTCAGCAGATAATAAAGAACCTAAGGGTGATGAACCAGCTTGTACACCAAAAATCGCTTTGATGAAAGAAAACATGACAGAACTTGCTGAAGAAGTTCGTGATTTAGTAATCAATGACGAAAACGGAAAACCATTAACAGGTGGAGACGAAGATCGCCGCTACTTTGAAGACCCATGGTTGTTCAAAAAAGGTGATACATACTACTTCACATATTCTACAGGTACAACTCATTTCTTGTGCTATGCAACATCAAAGAATGTTTATGGACCATACACATACGGTGGAAAAATCCTTACTCCAGTTTTAGGATGGACAACACACCATTCAATTCTTGAATATCATGGAAAATGGTACCTCTTCTACCACGACTGTGAACGTTCAAACGGTGTAAACCAGAAACGTAACGTTAAGTTCCGTGAAATTACATTCAATGCCGACGGAAGTATTAAGACTGAAGATGGCATGGATTGGGGTGTGTAAGGCCGATGGCGGCCGGTGTTCAATCGGAAAGCGTTAAAAAAATTGCGAAAGCAATTTTTAGCTTGTCCGCTTTGAAAAAATAATGCTGTTCGGCATTATTTTAGTCACCTAAAAAAAAGACTGCAGTAATGCAGTCTTTTTTTTATTTAAAAATAAAATATATCTTCAAATTTTTTTTCTAGAGCGACACATAAGATTAGCGCTAATTTTGCAGTTGGACAGAATTGCCCGGTTTCTATTGAACTGATTGTATTTCTGGAAACTCCTACAAGTTTTGCTAAATCACTTTGCGAAAGTTTTTTTTCAGTTCGTATTTCTTTAAGGTTGTTTTTTAGTACAAGAGACTCATTCACGCTGCAACTCCTGTAACAGGCATTATACCTTTTAATTCAAAAATAAAAGCAATTGCCAGAAGGATAAATATTAACAGATAACATAAAGCAACAAGTAATTCATGAATTTTCTTCAACTTAAAATACTTGGTAAAAAAAGCTACAGAAAGCATACCAAAAAACATCATCCAGCATTGTACACTTACATGTTTTGTAAAAATAAAACTTATAATTGAAATTAATGTACAGATTCCAGCAGATGAAAAATAACCAGCCATAGCCGCCTGCTTTTGGATTTCCAAATCCTCAATATCTTTTCCACCGTTATCCTGACGGCTTTTTTCTAAAATTTCTTCTTTAGTCATTTGTAACCTCTCTTTTGTTAGTAAATTTGTAGTTCAAAACTTTATTACTGCAGGTATTTATGCATTCACCGCACAAAATACATTCAGCAGATTTTATTTCATTCTTTTTAATCTGTTCAGTAATCTTTATGCTCATAGGACAGATTTTTTCACAGCGCCCACAGAAAATGCAACTGTCTTTTTTTGTTTTAATCTTAAGTTGTGGAAGGTGGAGGAAATTGCCAAAACGGTATCCCAGAATCATAAAAGGCGCCATCCAGCAGATATAATGACAGTTTGCTCTTTTACCATGAACAATTGCTGGAATCAAGAAAAGAATTACAATCCCGTAATAAATAACATAACTGTAAATGTTAGAGATTGAGATTCCGTGGTCAGTCATGAAAAACGGTTGAACAGAATAATCCCCTTTGCCAAAAATGTGGCACACAATAACACCGCTAATCCAAACAAACCAGATTCCATATTTTATGTAGTTTCTCCATTCTTGTTTAGGCTGTTTGGGAGAAAAACTTTCAAAACATTCAGACATTCCTCCGGTTGGACAGAAGAAGCCGCACCAGAGGCGTCCAAAAAACATTCCAAAAATAAACATCAAAGAAAAAGTAATAAAACTCCCGTTAATGACGTGTTTCATTGCTGCCATAAAAATTAAATAAGGAGAAAAATACCAGATAGTAATTGGAAACAGCAGCATTGAGATAATGAGCGTAAATTTTCGTAATCTTTGTAGTTTCATATAAACCTCTATGAAAAATCTCTGCCAAGTAAACTTGGTATACTTAAATAAAACTATAACATTGCCAAGTTTACTTGTCAATAAGGTTGCCTTGACCCAAAAGCTCTATTCGTCTATAATTGATATCAATTCGGGCCATTAGCTCAGTGGTTAGAGCAGGGGACTCATAATCCCTTGGTCCTTGGTTCAAGTCCAAGATGGCCCATAAAATTCATAAGGATTTACGTTTGTGGTATTACGTAAATCCTTATATTATAAGTATTTACAAGCATTTACAAATCTATCTGACTAACAGATGTTTTGAAAGGTCAACTCGAGGTCAACCTTGTTTGATTTTAGTGGCCTAGTGTTATCGAAACTCAGGAGGTCAAATGGATTATCACATCTTTAGAAAACCCAAAAAACTTAAAAACAAAACTGTTCATCGCTGGTATTACTATTTCTATGATCCTATTACAGGTAAGAAAATTCAGAAAGCCTGCAGTGGATGTAAGAATCAGGCAGAGGCGTATGCTTATGTATCTGCCCTGTCTCCAATCTTTGCTGAACAAAGAGTAACCATTTCAACAATTGCAAAGTACATGTTCATTCCAGAAAGCGACCATGTTCGTAGATTGGATAAGCTTGGTAAAAGTTTGGATATAAAGACTTTGCGTGAAAAACGTCATAAGCTTGATATCTTTGTAGAGCAGTTTGGTGATTTAGAGATCCAGGAATTAACTGTTCCTATGGTTATTAATTTTTTAATGGACGACCCTCACGGTGGCAGCTGGAAAAATAATTTTCTAACTGTTGTATCCAATGTTTATGATGAAGCATCATTTTTTGGAATAAATAACCTTGTAAAACCTAACTTTCCAAAGTTCACAAGACAGACTGTAAAGAAGGATGTTTTCAGTACAGAAGAACTTAATACTCTGTTTAATGAAGCTCTCTGGCAGAAATTAAATCAGAAAATGTATGAGAAACAGCCTCAATATGATGATGGTTATATTGCTTTGTATTTAATGTTTTTATGTGCCATCAGCTTTGGTTTACGTCTTGGTGAAGCTATTGGAATCAAAGCAAAACAGTTCTTATTTGATTACGGAATGTTTGTTGTAGATGGATTCTATCGTTATGAGGAACACGAAAGAACAAACTTCAATAAGAAAGGTTCTGCAGAAGATCAGAAGATTCGTGTTGTACCAATTCCAGATAACATTGCACCAATTCTTAGAAATTACATTTTGGAAACAAATGCACAACCAGATGATTTTGTATTCCTTCGTTATGGTCAACCTATTCGTAAGCATTTAGCAGAAAAATGGTTTGGACGAGCTGTTGAGTTGGCAGGAATAGATACAGAAGGTCGAAAGCTTACCCCACACTCTTTACGTTATACCTACATTACTCGTATGCGCCGTGATGTTGCTGGTGAAACTGTAAGAAAGATTGCAGGACATAATTCTATGGCTATGACAGATTATTATACTCGTGCAGCTATTCCTGAAATGGTAGAAGCAGTAAAGCCTGCAGCTGAGGCGGCTAACAGGTTGTTTGAGTAGAAAAAGAGGTGAAAATGACCGATAATGAAAATATGAAACACGAGAATAATACTCAGTTATTGATGTATGAATCAGCAGATGGAATCACAAAGATTGAAGTAAAGCTGCAGGATGAAACAGTATGGCTTTCAATTGACCAGATGGCTGAATTATTTGGAAGAGATAAGTCTACAATTTCCCGTCATATAAAAAACATCTTTGAAGAAGGTGAATTATTCCAGGATTCAACTGTTGCAAATTTTGCAACAGTTCAGATTGAAGGAAATAGATCTGTAGAAAGGGATATAACATATTACAATCTTGATATGATTATTTCAGTTGGTTACAGAGTTAATTCACTTCGAGGTACTCAGTTCCGTCAGTGGGCAACCCAAAGACTTAAAGAATATATCATCAAAGGTTTTACTATGGATGATGACCGCCTTAAAGAACTTGGTGGTGGCGATTACTGGCATGAACTTTTAGACCGCATCAGGGACATCCGTTCCAGTGAAAAAGTCATGTATCGTCAGGTTTTGGATTTATATGCTACAAGTGTAGACTACAATCCTAAAAGTGCAGAAAGTGTTGCATTCTTCAAAATGGTTCAGAATAAGTTTCATTATGCTGCTCACGGAAATACTGCTGCAGAAGTTGTTTATAACAGAGCAGACAGTGAGAAACCATTTATGGGACTTACAAGCTTTAGCGGAGACTTCCCTACTAAGAAAGATGTTGTAACTGCAAAGAATTATCTTGATGAGAATGAATTAAAAGCTCTGAATAATCTTGTAAGTGCATATTTTGATTTAGCTGAACTTGCTGCGTTAGATCATAAAACAATGCACATGAGTGATTATGTAGAACAGTTGGACCGCGTAATTCAAACTGCAAACAAGGAAATTTTGGATGGATCTGGAAGCATAAGTCATAAGCAGGCTGTTGATAAGGCTTTGGAAGAATACCGAAAGTTCCAGGTCAATAATTTAAGTCCGGTGGAACAGTCATATTTGGAAACTATAAAAAATTTAGAAAAAAAGGCGAAGAAGAAATAAAATGCAAACGGCTTGTTGGAAGTACCAGCAAGCCGTTTGCATTTTATCCATCTTTTAATCTTACAATCCGCAAGAAAGGAGTAAATTCTGACTGTTCGATTAATGTATATAAAATATATAGTGAATATAAGTATTCACTATATATGTATTTAACTTATAAATATAAATTTATTAATAAAACAAAAATATCTATTAAATATTTTATTAATTTTAATTTATATATAATATTAACTTTAAATTCTTAAAGTATAAAAAAATGGTAATTATTTTTCATATTTTCAATTTATTTACAGGAGATATATACCAATGATAAATTTACTTGTTTCGGATATAGATGCGTTTATAAAAACAAAGTACAGATATAGACTTAATAAAACACATATTAGTTCAGCAAATTATATTCAAGTAGCATCTACTCATGCGGATATTTTGCTTAGATATAAACCTAATTTATCATTCTTTCCAAAGGATTCTCTTGTTTTTACGAATGTAGCTATAAATCCCGAACGTAAAGGAACATTTGCAAATTTAATATATTACATATGCAATAATTGCGAAAAATATGGAATTAAATATATAGGATTAGAATGTTGTGCGACTTTAAAATCTAAAAATTTTGCAAAAAAATTTGGATTTATAGAATGCACTTCTAAAGCCGATGAGGATTTTGATGAAAATTCAGATTATGCTGGTCCACGTTATTATTATGAAGCACGGCTCGTTAGTCCTAAAGCAAAGGCTGGCCGCCTTTGGAAACTGCTTAGGGGCATTTCGATTGCCCCTCACCACCAATGTGCAACGTTGCAAAAAACAAACCGGTAAAAAGGTGACGACCTGTTTTGTTTCACTTATGCACATTGGTGGTTCACCCTTCGTTGGAAATGTCTCCTATAATTTTAATTAAACTCATGGTATAATAAAAAATATTGGGAAAAGAGAGATAATATATTTATAGATTTACTGGATGATAACTTTTACTAAACAGAAAATTAAAAGAAAAGCCCTATATAAAACACGTTTAATTCATAAAGCTGGGTTTCTTCTAACAAAAATCAATGAGTTTTGAGAATCCATATATTTCAAGTATTGAAGGGCGTATTCATGACGATTGGTTAATTTTTTTCATTTTTGAACGAATTAATTAATTCTGATTTTATTTATTTTGGCCATTTATTTATGACTGTTTTTAGTAGTGCCGTAGGTGAGATTGTACAAAACTTAAATACTGATGAAGTAATAGATACTTTAATTTTACTGGCACCATTATAAGAACAAGAAGAAATAGTAAAAGATGTGGAAAGATTATTTCTGTTATGTAAATAAAAAGTTTGTGAAGAGGATTAAAAAATGAATAAAAAAATTATCGAATTAGAAAATAACAAAGATAAGATATTGTTTATCCATTATTCATGTAAAAGTTTTGATGATGAGAACGAATGTCTATCTCCAAGAGTAACATCAATTGCAGTCTTCTATTATGATGAGAGAGCAATGAAAAGTTTTGCATTTAACACAAGTGCTGAAGTATTGCATATTTCAAAGGCTGGAATTGAGAATTATTATGATGTAATTGAAAAAAAAATCTTAGAGGATTTTTTTTCATTTGTTTGGGTTCATTATGATTATTATTGGGTTCATTGGTATATGACTAGTATGAATTACGGATTCGATGCATTGGAGCATCGATATGAAGTACTAACTGGATCAAAAGCTCCTCATATTTCTGAAGATAAGCGATTTAATTTATCAAAACTTATTGCATTTGAATATGGAAAAGATTATGCAGATGATCCCAAAATGAAGAATTTAATTCTATTAAATTGGGGGACATTACCAAGAGAATATCTCGATGGTAAAGATGAAGTAGAAGCATTTGAAAATAAAGATTATATAAAAATGCAAAAATCAACAA
>JAKSTL010000012.1 GCA_024402595.1 Treponema sp.
TTAGGACATCGGGTTTTCATCCCGACAACAGCAGTTCAATTCTGCTAGGAGATGACTAAAGACCTGCAAAGATTGCAGGTCTTTTTTTTTGTAGTTTTATGTGGAGAATCAAATGGATATAAAAAAATATTTATCTGATAAAGTAATTGAAAAAATAAAATCGGCAATAGAAGAAGCCGATGGAAATGAAGTTTTTTTTACTGGCTCCATTGATGAAACTGGCCTAGTTCAAGAAATAAAGGTTGGTGCTCGAGGTAAAGAAAATACAGTACCAGTTAATTTTTCTGATACCAGAGAATGTGCCGTTTTAATTCATAATCATCCTAGTGGAAATTTAACTCCTTCTAATGCAGATTTAGGAGTTGCATCTGCTGCCTCGGAAAAAGCACAAGGTTTTTATATAATAAATAATCAGGTTACAAAAATATATGTAGTAATGGAGCCGGTGCTTCCAAAAAAAATTAAACTAATAGATGCCGAAGACTCCGCTTTTTATATTTCTAAAGGCGGTCCTTTGTCAAAAATATCAGAAGGTTTTGAAGAAAGAAGTTCTCAGATTGAATTATTAAAATCTATTTGTAAAAGTTTTAATGACAACGGAATTGGTGTTTTTGAGGCTGGAACTGGAGTTGGAAAATCCTATGCATATTTAATTCCTTCTATTTTGTGGGCGTTAGAAAATCAAGAAAGGGTAATAATTTCTACAGGTACTATTAATTTACAGCAACAGCTTTGTGAAAAAGATATTCCTGCTGTAGAAAAAATCCTTGGTAAAAAAATCAATTTTATTTTAATGAAAGGACGGCAAAATTATATCTGTAAAAGAAGATTAAATGATGCCACTTCAATTCTAGATTTATTTGAAAATGAAACTGACGAATTAAATAAAATTGGAGAATGGGCTGCCAGTTCTGCCACAGGAAGTAGAAGTGATTTGTCTTTTATGCCGTCTGAAGGTGTTTGGACTAAAGTTAATTCCGAAAGTGACGCTTGTATGGGAATGCGTTGTCCTTACCATAATGATTGTTTTGTTATGAAGTTGCGAAAAGAAGCGGCGGGTGCAAACATTATTGTTGTAAATCATCATCTTTTGTTTGCAGATATTGAATCTAGGATTTCTGGCGCTGGTTATGATGATGCTGCGGTTTTGCCACCTTATAGACGCATTGTTTTTGATGAAGCACACGGAATTGAAGCTGCCGCCACAAGCTTTTTTAGCGAAAGCTTTAATCGCTTTAAAATGAATAAACTTCTGAACCAGATGTATAGAAAACGAAAAAACTCAGAAGCTGGACATCTTTGTACCCTTGCAATTCTTTCGAGCAACGAAGAACAGGCATCTTCTGCTTTTGATATAACGAATCAAATAAAAAGTGCTTTGTTTAATATGGAACTTGCCGCCAAAGATTTATTGCGAAATGAAAATACCAGCCGTTTATATGAAGAAACTGCACGGGATTTTGGACCTTTTCTTGTTTCGGTTGGTGAATTGCACAGAAGTTTAGGACAATTTACCGATGTAGTCCGACTGGTTATGGAAGGTGTAGATGAAGATGATCAGGATGTGCCAGCCTTTTGGGAAGCAAAAATTATTTTAAGGCGACTGGACACTTATGTTCTGCTTTTGAAAAACTTTTGTTCCTGGGACGAAAAGAAAGAAAATGTTTATTGGATTCAAAAGCGAAGATTGCCTCTTGAACTGCAAAAAGATGTTGAAGATAGTGAATATGTTATTTTAACAGAAACTCCGCTGGATATTTCTTCTTTAATGAACAATGGCGTTTATGAAGAAATGAAATCTGTAATCTGTACTTCTGCAACTTTACAAACTGGTCGGGATTTTCGCTATTGGATGAATAGAACGGGAGTAAGTTTTGCTGATAAGGAAAGAGTTTTGTGTAAGGAATATGATTCTCCGTTCCCTTACGAAAAAAATATGCTTTTTGCAGTTCCACGGGATGCTCCTTTTCCAGAAAGCATTGATTTTCAGCAGTATATAGAAATGGCAATTCCAAGACTTATTTCTGCGGCTGATGGAAGAACTTTGGTCTTGTTTACTTCTTACGACTCTTTACGAAGCGCTCATAGAACAACTGTGGCTACCTTGCGTGGTTTTGATGGTAGAATTATGAAGCAGGGTGATGATGATAACAATAAATTACTGGAAGCTTTTAAAAATGAAAAGGAAAGTGTTCTTTTTGCCACGGATTCTTTCTGGCAGGGGGTTGATATTCCAGGTGAATCTCTTTCTCAGGTAATTATTGTTAAGTTGCCTTTTACTGTTCCAAATGATCCTGTGTTTATAGCAAGGTCGGAAGCAATAAAAAAGCGGGGCGGCAATTCTTTTATGGAATTAAGTGTGCCAGAAGCGGTAATTAAGTTTAGACAGGGAATTGGTAGACTGGTGCGCCGTTATGATGATAAAGGTATTGTTGTTGTTCTTGATAGAAGGATTTTTGAAAAACGCTATGGTTCAATTTTTACAGCAAGTATGCCTGAATGTAAAAAAATGTATGAACCCTTAATGGATATTACAAAAAAAATAAAAGATTTTATTTAATTTGAATTATTGTATGGAAAGGTTTTTGGAAGAAGTAAAAAATTATTTTCTATATGAAGCAAAGGAAGTTTTTGTAAGTTCAATTCGTTTACTGATTAAAAACTAAACAAATACAAGGTTGTAGTTTTGTATTAAAAGATTTTTCAATAAAAAAAAACGCTTGGTTCATGAGTCCAAGCGTTTTTTTTATCTAAGAAAATTAATATTATTTAAAGTCCTTAGGGCGTCTTTCAACACGTTTACATTTCTGGCATTCGGCCTGATTCTTTAATCTGCCATTTTCAATCATTGTCTTCATGATAATTTCGCCACCACAATCAGGACAAATGAATTTGTGTGTTGCAACAGTAGTACGAGAGTTTTTACTAGCTCCAGCCATATTATGCCTCCATTCGAATATTCGTAATTGTTATAATAATGAGATAGAAGTTTTATGTCAATTATAACTTGTAAGATAATTAAAAGTATAGCTTTAAAATTTGCGCCCCGGTATGGAGCCATGGGAACCAGCCACTGGACCGTAGGGAAGCGGCCGAACGGTTAGTGAGTGGCGGAACACCGGTAAGTGGTTTTAATGGGATTTTTGTGGTTTTTAAGTTTTTTTTATGAATATAACTGGCGCCCGTAATATAAAAAAACAAGGAAAAGCAAAACGAGGACAACTTTTGTGAGCAATTGACAATAAAATTATATTTTGTTAATATGGATTTTAGTTAACTATTATTTTTTTGGGGGTCTCCAATTGGCAAAAAAACAGACATCTGCAGAGAAAAGATACGCTCAGAGCGAAGTTCGCAGACTTCATAATAAAGCTATTAAAAGCACATGTAAAACATATGCAAAGCAGTTTGTAGAAGCTGTTCAGGCAAAAGATCAGGCACTCGCTGAAGCTAAATATAAGTTGCTCCAGAAAGAACTTGACAGTGCTCGTAGCAAGGGTGTTATGACTAGAAATGCCGTTTCACGCAAGAAGTCAAGAATGATGAATCTTTATAATGCTACTTTTGCAGCTAAATAACTTGATATACTGAAGTTATGCTTTTTGGAATCCAGTTGGAGTTTTCTTCAACTGGTTTTTTTTTGCAAAAATTTTTTAAATGTCAATGTAGTTAATAGGGAAAACTTAAGATATAATTAAAATATGAAAAATAGAACGAAACAGGAAATTGTTGATGATATTTTTGAAAAAATTGGGCCGGATGTTTCTAAAGCGGATATTTTAAAGGTTATAAATCTTTTTTTGGATGAGGTAAAGCAGGGGCTGGAAAATCGGGAAAAGATTGAATTGAGGGGATTTGGAACCTTTGAATTACGGCTGCGGAAGGGAAGGGAGAATGCGAGAAATCCTAAAACTGGAGAAACGGTTTCTATGGATTCTCATTATGCGGCGGTTTTTAGGGCTGGTCAGGAATTGAAAGAAAATCTGCAGGGGTTGAAAGAAACTTAATATGGGGTCTACGGCTGTTTGTTTTTTTTGTGTGTTGATTTCTGGGGGGCTGTTTTATTTTGGAAATCCCAATGAGCTGGTGGTTAATGGACTGGGGCTCTGCGGGTGGTTTTTGTATTTGCCTCTGTTGATTTGTGTAAAAAAGGCTGAAATTAAAAAAGTGTGGGTTTTTGGGCTTATTTATGGCGCTTTTTCTACTGGACTTTTTGCAAACTGGCTTTTTGCTTACGATGCTCTTATTTGGGTTGTTGCGGTTATTGTTTACGCTTTTTCTTTTGCACTTTTGTTTTTCCTTTTGAAGCTTTCGGAACTTTTGTTTGAAAAAAACGCTTGGCTTGTTCAATTTTGTCTCCTTTGTTCGTATGAATATTTGAAGACTTTGGGTTTTGGTGGCTTTCATTATGGGGTTACGGCTTATACTCAGTGGAAATTTATAAAACTTATTCAGATTTGTGATGTTTTTGGGGTGTTTGGGCTGAATTGTCTGGTGATTTTTCCTTCCTGTGTGATTTTTTGTTTTTGGGATAAAATTGTTCAGGCTAAAAGGGTAAAATTAAAGATGGAACAGGATGATTCTCTTTTTAATTGTAAAACTCATTTGAATTATGAATCTCAGCTTGAAAAAAAATTAAAGACTTATTCCTTGAAGCTTCCAATTGCATTTTCTGTCCTTTGGCTTGTATGTTTTTTTGCGTGTTTGATTTATGGAAATATTAGGGTAAAGAGTACGGAAAAAACTGTGGCGGAGATTGATAAAACTATTACGGTTGCCGCTGTTCAAAATAATGAAAATCCTAAGCTGGATGGGCTTAATGTTTACAGGAAAAATATTCAGACCCTTGTAAATTTGACAGATATGGCTTTGGAGATGAATCCAGAAATTGATATGGTGATATGGCCGGAAACTGCGGTGGTGCCTTCCATTGTGTATCAATATAAAACTCATAAGGATGAAAACAGGTATAAGCTTGTGTCTTCCTTGTTGGAATATATGAATAGTCGTTCACCTTGTTTTGTAATTGGAAACGGGTATAAGGAAATTTCTGATACTTATTCTGCAAAAAATAATTATAATTCGGCACTTATTTTTTATCCTAAAAAAAATGTAATTCCACCCGCGCCAGAATATTATGCAAAAATACATCTGGTTCCTTTTAGTGAATATTTTCCTTATGAGAAATATTTTCCTGTGCTTTACAAAAAATTGTTGTCTTATGAGCATGATATGTGGACACCAGGAAATGAATACAAAGTTTTTGAATGCGAGGGATTGAATTTTTCTACACCAATTTGTTTTGAAGATACTTTTCCTAAAACTGGCAGAGAAATGTTTAAAGCGGGAGCCAGATGTTTTGTTAATCTTTCCAATGATAGTTGGTCTGCAAGTAAAGCCTGTCAATTTCAACATTTGTCTATGGCAGTGTTTAGATCGGTAGAAAATAAAATTCCAACTGTAAGAAGTACCAGCTCTGGGCAAACTTGCGTTGTTTCTTCCTGCGGTAAAATTCAGTCTATGTGTGAAGAATTTTGCGAAACTTATTTGGTAGAAAAAATTCCACTTATTCCTCAAAATCAAAAACCAACTTTGTATGTAAAAATTGGTGACATTTGGGGCTACGGAATTCTGATTCTGACAGTATTTTTATTGATAATGAAAATATTTATTGTTATAATGAGAAGAAAATAATACTCTGGAACTATTTATGGCAGAACACAACGAAAACGGAAAAAGAAATATAACAGTATTTGGAAATGAGACAGAATTTGACGGTGTTCTGGAATTTAAAGACCGATTGATAATTACAGGAAAATTTAGTGGTAAGATTATAGCGCCAACGGGAGATTTGGAGATTGCTAAAAATGCCGTTTGCGATGTGGAAAGTATTTCTGCTGCATCAATTGTGGTTTCGGGTTCTGTAAAAGGAAATATGAATGCTTCCGAAAGAATAGAAATTTGTTCTGGAAGTGTAGTTGAAAGTGATGTAACAACTGCAAGAATTAGAATTGCCAATAATGTAGATTTTAACGGTCAGGTTTCTATGCTGGAAGATGAGCCAGATATAAATCTTTTTTCTTTAGCATCTTCTGAGTTTAAGCAGTCAATGATTATTCATTCTGATGTGATAAAATAATCCATAAACAGAAAAAACTTTTTACTACAGAAGAATAAAAAAAATATTTTATTATTTTTAAAAATATGTTATCATAATATTCAGTTGACATAACGACTTAAAAAAAGTAAATATATATAAACATCTATTTAGCAACCAATCTATAAAAAATAAATCAATGAAATACGAATATATTTTTGTTTTAAAATATACAAAATCTTTATTATTTTATTTGGAGAAATCTTTTAATGGCACCATTACGAAAGCGTCGCACTGAAGATGCAGCAGTAGAATCTCAAGAATCTTTTGATAACGATAATTCCACATCGATTTCTGAGTCTGTTTCCAACGAATCTGAGCACGAAAATCAACAGCAAACACCGGAGACTGTATCAATTTCTCAAGCACAAAATCCAGAAGATAACACTTCCAATTCAGATTCTAATAATTCAAGTAATTCTAATGATGTAACACCTCAAGAGGCAGGTGATTCAGATAGTCCAGCAGCCAGTGGAGATTCTGGAAACGCTGGTGAAACACCTCATGTAGTTGTAAAACGAAGAAGAATTATTAAAAAGAATGATGAGCCTGGTAAAACAGATGCACAGAATCCTGCAGAGACTTCAAACTCAACTGTTGAATCTTCTGAAGCAACCACTTCTACCACAACAGAAACAGAAACTGCCACAAATAATAACGGCGCTGCACCAGTTCACACCCAACATGATAATTCAAAAGAGCAGACAAAAGATGCTCCCAAAGAATCTGGTAATGGATTCAAAAAAAATAATGGAAATCAGCGTTATAATAAACGCCAGGGTAATAAAAAAGGCTTTATGCCAAGAGCTTCTTATGCAGTTCCTTCTTCTGAATCTGCGGAATCAATTGCCGCCGAAGTTTCTGCTAATTCAGGAACACCAGAAGATAATGCCAATAAGCCAAGACTTGTAATCAATGAATTGACTATAAAACCAATGCCAGCTCTTCGTGAACTTGCAATGCAGTATGGTTTTACAGCAGACGATCTTGCTCCAATGAAAAAGCAGGATTTGATTTTTGTTATATTAAAAGCCCATACAGAACATGGCGGAATTATTTTTGCTTCTGGTGCTTTGGAAATCCTTCCTGATGGTTATGGTTTCCTTCGTTCGCCACAAAACTCTTATCTTTCTGGTCCTGATGATATTTATATTTCTCCAAGTCAGATTCGCTTATTTAATTTGAAAACTGGAGATACTGTTTACGGACAGACTCGTTCACCAAAAGAAGGAGAAAGGTTCTTTGCATTGCTCCGTATTGAAAGTGTTAACTTTGATGAACCAAGAATTGCACAAACTCGTGTTCCTTTTGAAAACCTAACACCGCTTTATCCAAACGAAAAGTTAAGATTGGAAACAGTTTCAACGGAAGTTTCGACACGAATTGTAGATTTGTTTGCACCAATTGGTAAAGGTCAGCGTCTTTTGATTGTTGCTCCTCCAAAAGCTGGTAAAACAATCTTAATGCAGAAAATTGCCAATGCAATTACAACAAACAATCCAGAAGTTTATTTAATTGTTCTTTTAATTGATGAACGACCAGAAGAAGTTACAGAAATGGAACGAGCTATTAAAGGCGAAGTTATTTCTTCTACTTTTGATGAGCAGGCAACACGACATGTTCAGGTCGCAGAAATGGTATTGGAAAAGGCAAAACGACTTGTAGAACATAAACGGGATGTTGTTATTCTTTTGGATTCAATTACTCGTTTGGCTCGTGCTTACAACCAGACCGTTCAAACTTCTGGTAAAGTTCTTTCTGGTGGTGTTGATTCCAATGCATTGTTTAGACCAAAACGATTCTTTGGTGCAGCTAGAAATGTAGAAGAGGGTGGTTCATTAACAATCATCTCTACTGCTTTGATAGAAACTGGTTCCCGCATGGATGAAGTTATTTTTGAAGAGTTCAAAGGAACAGGAAACAGCGAAATTGATTTGGACAGAAAACTTGCAGAACGCCGTTTGTTCCCAGCAATCAATATTAAAAAATCTGGAACTCGTAAAGAAGAGCTTTTGCTTACAGAAAATGAACTTCAGAAGATTTGGATTTTGCGAAAAGTTCTTAACCCAATGGAAGATGTTGATATAACAGAGCTTATTCTTGACCGAATGAAAAAATCTAAAACCAATGAAGCTTTCCTTGCCAGTATGAATGCTGGTACTGCAGGTATTGAATAAGGATTCTAAAAATTATATAATGAGACAAATTAACTTGTGATATTATTTTTTATTAGTTGACGGTGGCGAAATGATAGATGTTCGTGTTAATTTGAGCGAGCAAGCTAGAGGCAGCCGGGCGTAATATCGGGCAAGTATATAGGAGTTATACAAATGAAAAAGGGAATTCACCCAAACTACAAACTTACAAAAATTACTTGTGTATGCGGTAATGTAATCGAAACTCGTTCAACTGTAGAAAACATTCAGGTTGAAATTTGTTCTGCATGTCACCCATTCTACACAGGAAAACAGAAACTTGTTGATACTGCCGGACGTATTGACCGCTTCAACAAGAGATATGGTATTAAATCAGACAAATAATTTTAATGATTTTTTGTTAGGAAGGCACGTTTTCTTAGTTAGGAGGCGTGCTTTTTTTATGTCTATTAAATCTGTTAAGAATAGTCAAATCTTTTGGAACTATTGAATTAGGATTATTATTAAAAGTATAAATTAGGAGTGGTTTTATGAATAAGAATAATAAATCCATTTTTTTAGGAATCCTTACTACGGCGCTCATCGTTTGTTTTGTAAGCATTTTTATTTATATAATTAGTTTTTTGTTTATGGAAAATCTGCTGTTTAATTTATCCAGACCCGCAGGTTTTTTGTTAATGATTTTTGTTACCTTTTTAATGGCATTTATCTGGCTGATTGCCTATTGGTTCATGGATAGAGTGCAGAAAGAACCATTAAAAATGATGCTTTATTCTTTTTTCTCGGCACTTTTTGTTCATTTTGTTCTTATAACCATTACTCAGAAAGCTTTGAATGTTACCAATGTTTTTGGAAATGCAGAAACTTCTTTTATACGAGAAAAGTTGATTACCAGCGTGCTGCTTCCAATGTTTTCAATTTCTGTGATTTTTAAAGCCTACATTTTGAATCTTGATTCCTTTGATGAAACCGTAGACAGTTTGATTTATGGCGGATTTGTAGGAGCGGGAATTGCCGTTGCCGACTGTCTCTTTATATTCTTAAAAATGGATTCTTTAAGCCTTCAGTATCTTTTAATGACAGTTACTTCCCGAACTATGCTTAGTTCTTCGGTATGTGCCTTTGCTGGTTTTTTACTCAACCGACTAAAAGAAAAAAATACTATCCTTAGTTTTGTTGTAGCTATGGTTTCGTTGTTTGTAATTTACAGCATTGAGTTTTTCCTTGAACAAATAGTTGATAATAATCTGATTCTTGCTCAACATCAGTTGTTGGGACTGGTAGTGCCATTATGTGTTACAGTTTTAATTTTTGTTTTTATTTCCGGCGCCATTTATTTTATTCTCAGTACAACAAAAGAATATGATGCAGGTCAGCAAGCTCAAACTTCTGAATCTGTTGAATCTAAAGAATCAATCGAATCTGTTGAATCTGTTGAATCTGTTGAATCTGTTGAATCTGTTGAATCTGTTGAAGAATCGGCCTCAGAAGAAAATACTGAAAGTGCAGTAAAAACTAAACACAAAGTTTCTTTGCTAAGTTTATTTTCAATAATTATTTTTGTGGCTGTGTTTGTAAATCTTGTACTAATTTGGCATAGCAGCAATAAAAAAGTTTTACATAATTCCTTAGATAACACTTACAGTTATTGTTTACCAGAAGGATTTACAGAAAAAAAGGTGATGTCTTTTTCTTTACATGGAAATGCAAAATCTAACTTTAATGGACAGCATTATTTGATGCAGAACAACTCTGTAGGTAATGTTTCCACCACCGAAGTTTTTATTTCTCTGGCAGAAAATCCTATGATAGAAGCTACTGGCGAACTGTATTTTAGTCCTCAAAAAGGTTGCAGGATTTATAGCAATAATAAGTTCCAGGGACAAAGACGAAGTGGTAGAAACGGACGAACAGTTCAATCCTACATTCTTGTAAAAAATGATAAAGCGGTTGTCGTAGATATTGTAATTTCAGCTGGTGATTATCAATTTGCAGAAAATCTGATAAGAATTATTTCCCAGAGTTTGACTTTTAACTAAGTTTAAGATAGAGAGTTAATATGAAAAAAATTGTTTTTAGTAGAATAAAGCTTGTAAGTTTGTGGATTTTATTTAACACCTTTAGCATTTTTCCTTTGTTTGCCGAAAAAAATAGTTCCGACTGGATTTCTGCGGATACAGTTTCTGCCGTAGTAAAATTAAGCAGTCTTCTTAATGTTTATACTGTTGATGGCCTTGACGAAAGTTATGTTTATTCAGAAAAAGGTGGAAATCCTGATTTTGGAGATGCAAAAATTATTTCCTGTGAATCTCAGCTTGTGCATGTAGGAACTGGGGTTGTTGTTACACCAACAGGCATGATTCTTTCCAATGCCCATGTTACAGAAGCGTATTCCAATGTGCAGTTTTATACAAAATATAATCCTTATGGCAACGAAATGATTGGTATGAACGGAAAGCCATTAAAACAGGTTATAGTTCCAGTTTATCCAAGGCATATGTTTGTAGGTGTTTGCAGCAAGGATGATGTAGAGCAGAATAAAGATAAACAGAAACTTTCCTATGTAGCTGAAGTAATTTTGTCTGATAATGATTACAATTCTGGTATTAGGGATCGGGCTATTCTTCAGATAATTAGAAGTGCATATCTTTCGGATGAAAATAATTTGCCAGTGGTTGTAGAAAACTCCAATGTTTTTCCACAGAATATGAATTATGTTGATTTGGGAAATCCTTTTGATATTTCTTATCTTGATAATAAAGTGCGAGCCGTTGGTTTTCCTGGAGATGGCGATCCTAACCGTTCTTCAAAAACCTCTGGTGAACTTTTAGGTTATTCCAGTGATGAATCTTCGGATATTCTTCATACCAGCTGGATTTCCAATGGTAATAGTGGTGGAGGCCTTTTTTATAACAACAAACTTATTGGAATAAACACTTGGGATAACCGTTCTAATGTTTCCAGACCAGTGGCTATAGCACAGCCTGTTACTTATTGGGATCATCTTTTTTCTTATACAAAATGGATAAATCCAGAAATACATCTTCCATGTTTTTCTTATGATTGGGTTGATGCAGATCCTTCTTCGGACCCATATAAAAATGATGCTTATGTGGCCCTTTCCGTTGTAAGAAAAAATAATTCCAGGTCTCCTGTAACAGAAGGTTCAATCTTAACTTATAGAGGAGATTTGTCTATTTCTGATGTAGCAGTTTATCAGGAATATGAAGCTTATTTTAATGAGATTTGGAATCTGGTAACTTTGTTATGGACTTATTCTCAGGAAGAAGTAATGGAAGCTTACGGAATCAATGAAGAATCAGCTTCTATTTTAAAGTATGTTACCAGCAGAAGTGAGTTGAAAAATATTCTTGAAGAAGCTGATACTCCATATTTTGACTGGTGGGTAAAGGATAGTTTTGTTTATAATATTTTTGGAATTGCTAACAATGGTAAATCTGTAGTAAAGCTTCCAAAAAATACAAAAGTAAATATTGCTTATGTTGATGTAGATGGAAATGCCGCTCAAAGTCAAACTTTGAAAATTAGTGATAAGTTTGAACAAGGGCCTTATACAGTAAAAGTTGGTCAATAAAAGGCTGAAAAATTATTAAGGATTTTTGAAATGATTGAACAAGCAGACGGTAAAAATGAATATCAAAAGGAGCTTTTTTCCAACAGATTAAGAAAAAAGTATAAAGAATTAAGAAAATGGGCAAGAAAAAACAGAGTTTCATGCTATAGACTTTATGACAGAGATATTCCAGAAATACCTGTAAGCCTAGATTTATATGAGTTTTTGCCTTCTGATTGCGATTCTGTTGTGGAAGCGGCTCGTTTTTTGGGTGAACAGAATACAAAACTTTCTGCTAACGATTTATCTGTAGAAAAAGATATTAAAAACCGAACTTATGGAGTTTTATATCTTTATGAACGGCCTTATGAAAAAGATGATGCAGAAGAAGAACTTTGGCTTGATACTATGGCTCAGGCTGCCTGTGAAGTTTTAGGAATTGAAAAAAATCATATTGTAAAGAAAATGCGAAAACATCAGAAAGGAACTTTACAATACGAAAAAATCTCGGAAGAAGCTCAAAAAGATTACTTGGCTTTACCAGAAGCTACAATTGCTCAGGAATGTGGACAGATTTTCAAGCTGGATTTAACTTCTTATCTTGATACAG
Source organism: Treponema sp. (assembly GCA_024402595.1). Lineage (GTDB taxonomy): Bacteria > Spirochaetota > Spirochaetia > Treponematales > Treponemataceae > Treponema_D. Next base: position 12,498 of record JAKSTL010000012.1, read on the forward strand.
GTCTGTTTTTTGATCATAGGCCGCTTCGTTCTGTGGTTAGAGAAGATTGTGCCAGAAAATCTGTGTTAAATCTTTTTTGTTACACTGGTAGTTTTTCTGTCTATGCGGCTTCTGGAAATGCTGATTATGTGGAATCTGTTGATTTATCGAATACATATTTGGCATGGGCAAAAGAAAATATGGAAATGAACGGCTTTTCTGATAAGAAAAAATATGTTTATACCAGAGCCGATTGTATTCAGTTTTTGCAGGAAAAAGCTGTAGCGCAAAAAACTATTCTTGCAGGAAATGCAGATTCAGAAATAAAATCTAAAGCTAGAACTTACGATTTGATTATTCTTGATCCTCCAACTTTTTCCAATAGTAAAAATACCTACAATGTGCTTGATATAAATAAACAATGGCCACAGCTTGTAAAGGATTGTCTGAATATATTGAATCCTGGTGGTGTTTTGTATTTTAGCACTAACTCTGAACGATTAAAGTTTGATAAAACATTGCTTCCCTCAGCAACCATTTCTGGGCTGATTATTGATTGTGAAGATATTACCGCGCAAACCATTCCTCAGGATTATTCTGGATCAAAGCCTCATCGTTGCTGGAAGTTTAAGCTGGGAAAGAATAATTATTCCCATAAGCAGTAAAAAATGTTACTATATGTCATATTTTGCGAAAAGTTACCTGTGACCTGTGTGTCATATGGAAAAAATATTTAAGTTGCAGAACCTGTGTGTATCTGCAGATGGGTAGGGAAATCTCATGGATTTTATTGATTTTGGTCTTGATGAAAGACTTATGAAAGGAATTGAAGCTGCTGGATATGTAAATTGTACTCCTGTGCAGGAACAGGTTATTAAAGCTTCAAAAAAGGCCGAGGATGCTGAAAAAGGTCCTGATTTGTATGTTCAGTCTCAGACTGGTACTGGAAAAACTGCTGCATATCTTGTGGCAGTTATTACTGAAATGCTTAAAGACGAAAATGCTGGTAAAAAATGTCTTGTGCTAGCACCAACTCGTGAGCTTGCTGTTCAGATTGAAGAAGAAGCTAAGGTTTTGGTTGGAAATAGCGGTCTTAAAGCATTTAGCGTTTATGGTGGCGTTGGTTACGAAAAACAGATTGCTGCATTAAAAAAAGGTGTGGATATTATTATTGGAACACCTGGTCGTGTAATTGATTTGCAGGAAGGTGGAAATCTTGTGCTTACCGATGCAAAGTTCTGTGTAATTGACGAAGCCGATAGAATGTTTGACATGGGATTTTATCCTGATTTACGAAAGATTTTGAAATGTCTTCCAGAAGCAGAAAAACGCCAGACTATGCTTTTTAGTGCAACTCTTAATTCTTATGTAAAAAATCTTGCATGGGAATATACTAGAGATCCTGTGGAAATTACCATTGAAGCGGAAAATATCACTGTAAGCGAAATACATCAGGAATTGCTCCATGTTTCCTCAGATGAAAAAATGAAGCTTTTGATTGGTATTTTAAAGCATGAATCTCCTGAAAGCGTAATTATTTTTAGTAATACAAAACGCTCTTGTGAAGTTGTTGCAAAAAGACTTCAGATGAATGATATTAAGGCTGATTTCTTAATTGGTGATTTACCACAGTCAAAACGGCTCCAGATTTTGAAAAAGTTTAAAGCTGGTGAAATTAAAGTTTTGGTGGCGACTGATGTGGCTGCTCGTGGAATTGATGTTGATGATTTGGCTATGGTTATTAACTATGATCTTCCTGTAGAAGCAGAAAATTATGTTCACCGAATTGGTCGTACTGCTCGTGCTGGAAAATCTGGTAAAGCTTATACTTTCTGTTCTGAACAGGATGTTTACAATTTGCCTGCTATTGAACGATATATTGAAATGTCTATTCCAGCAACTGTGGCTTATCCAGAACAAATGGAAGAAGATAAGTCTGCCGGTGTTTACATAAAAACAGAAGACTGGCGTGGCGATGATGAGTACGGTAAAAAGGATTTCCATAGAGATAACAGAGGTGGCAACCATTCTAACGGAAATCGCAATAAAGGCGGTTACAAGAAATACAACGATAAATCTTCTGGTGATAACCGTTCTTATGGCAGTCATTATAACGATTCTCGTTCGGGATACAAAAAGGATGGACAGAACTCTTACAAAAACAAGAAAAAGAGTGACTACAAGAAAAAGCCATATATTGATCCTGCAAAACTGGAAGGTCTTTCTTATGAAGAAAGAATGAAGCTTTACAAAGAAGCTTATGGTTCTTCTGGTAAAACTGAAAACAGAAATAATAATAAAAATAATTACAAAAATAATAAGAGTAATTATCAAAATAAAAATGCTGGAAAAGGTTCTAAATCTTACAACAATACAAAGAATAACACAAAGAAATACAGTTCTTCTGTTAAGGAAAATGCAACTCCTCAGAAAAAAGGATTGCTGGCCAAAATTAAGGCTTTGTTTGGTAAGAAATAAGGAACGGTCTAGAAAGAATTGGGGCGTTGCGGGGCAGCAAAAATGGGGCTGACTTTTATTAGTTGGCATAATTTTGTTGAAAATTATATACCCCGCTAGAGAGGGTAGGCCGCAACGAAGTGCGGACGAGGGAGAGACTTCTCCCTTTTATATGTTGAGGTGAAAAATGATTACGGTAAGTGATGTAAGTTTATCTTTTAGTGAAAAACCACTTTTTAAAGATGTAAATCTTAAGTTTAATAAAGGCAACTGTTATGGAATTACTGGTGCGAACGGTGCTGGAAAATCGACTTTTTTGAAATTGCTCTCTGGAGAACTTGAAAAAGATTCGGGACAGATTTTTATGACTCCTGGTGAACGAATGGCGGTTTTGAAGCAGGATCACTTTGCTTTTGATGAGTATTCGGTAAAAGAAACTGTTATGATGGGTTATCCTAAGCTTTATGAGGTTTCTAAGGCTAGGGATGAAATTTATGCTAAGGAAGATTTTACTGAAGAAGATGGAATAAAGTCGGCAGAGTTGGAAGCAGAATTTGGTGAAATGGGCGGTTATGAAGCTGAAAATGACATTGAACAGATGCTTTCGGGCCTTGGTTTGGAAGAAGAATTCCATGATAAGATGATGAGTGAACTGGATGAAGGTCAGAAGGTTCGAGTTTTGCTGGCACAGGCAATTTATGGTAATCCAGATGCACTTTTGCTGGATGAACCTACAAACGGTTTGGATATTGAATCTATTACCTGGCTCGAAAATTTCCTTATGGATTTTGAAAATACTGTTATTGTTGTTTCCCACGACCGTCACTTTTTGAATTCTGTTTGTACTTACATTTGTGATATTGATTTTGGAAAAATTACTCAGTTCTCTGGTAACTATGATTTCTGGTACCAGATGACTCAGATTATGCAGCGACAGGCTCACGAACAGCAGAAGAAAACTGAAGATAAAATGAAGGATCTTCGAGAATTTATTTTGCGATTCAGTTCTAACGCTTCTAAAGCAAAACAGGCAACTTCTCGTAAGAAAATTTACGATAAATTGGCAGAAAGTATGGAAGATATTCCTGTTTCAACACGAAAATTCCCTTATGTAAATTTTAAAATGGATAGGGAAATTGGAAACAATGTTTTGGAAATTAAAGATTTGTGTTATACAGATTCTGATGGAAATGTGTTGTTAAAGAATTTTAATCTTACTTTGAACCGCACAGACAAGGTTGCTTTTGTAGGTATTGAGCATAATTCGGTTACTGCATTGTTTGATATTGTAAATGGCGTTATTAAACCTGATTCGGGCGAAGTTCATTGGGGACAGACTACTTCTCAGACCTATTTACCTCGTGATAATAATGAAAGTTTTAACAACGATATGAATATTACTGAATGGCTTAAACAGTATTCAAAAGAACAGGATGATTCTTATGTAAGAGGATTCTTGGGACGAATGCTTTTTAGTGGTGATGAATCTTTGAAGAAAGTTAAGGTTCTTTCTGGTGGTGAAAAAGTTCGCTGTATGCTTTCTAAATTGATGCTTTCTGGTGCAAACTGTATTACTATGGATGACCCAACAAACCATTTGGATTTGGAAGCAATTCAGTCTTTGAACGAAGGTTTGATTAGTTTCCCTGGAGTTTTGTTGTTCAGTTCCCACGACCACGAGTTTATTCAGTCTATTGCCAACCGAATTGTGGAAATTACACCAAACGGCATAATTGATAGAATGACCACTTTTGATGATTACATTTCTGACCCACAGATTACAGAGTTGAGAAAGAAAATGTATGAAGGAACTGGAAAAAAATTGAAGTATAGAGTTTAGTATTTAGATTTTTCCGTTTTAATAAAATCCTGTCTGAAAGTTTTATAAAGGGAGACCTAAGGTAAAGTACTTTTGGACAGGATTTTTTTATAATTTTGATTTGAGCTGGGACATAAAATCGCTGAGCATATCGTGAGTTTCTTCTTCTGTAAACTCTTTAGGCTCGTGATATTCCACAAGATTTTCCGGTATTTCGTCTAAAAATCGGCTTGGCTCACATTCTACAATGGAAGTCATTTTTCGTCTTTTCTGGCAGGAAGAAATAAAAAGCTTGTCTCTCGCTCGTGTAATGGCTACATAAAATAATCGCCTTTCTTCTTCCACATCGCCACCGTTTTCTTCTACAGAACGGGCATGAGGAATAAGACCTTCTTCCGCTCCCGCAATAAAAACCACCGGAAACTCCAGTCCTTTCGACGCATGAATAGTCATTAAATTGACTTTACCTTTTCCACTTTCATCATCTCCATCATCCTGAGACATAAGAGTAATTCGGTTCAAATAAGTAAAAAGACTTGGATTTTCTGTGTCAGGATCATTTTCCCAGATTTCCATGGAGTTTAAAAGACTGTCAATGTTCAAAAGCTTAAAACGAACGGCTTTTTCACTTTTTGAATATTCGGTGATTAAATGGTCTTTGTAGTTTATATCTTCCACCAGCTGTCGCACTTTTCCTGCAAGACCACGGCCACTAAGAAGCTTTTGACGATGATTTTCAATTAAATCTGCAAAACCTCTTAAATCTTCCTTTAATGATTCGCTGGCTGTAGATTCTGGATTTTCAAGAAGACTTTTTATAGCTTCCCATAAAGTAGTTCCATTTTTTAAAGCTTCATCATTTAAAACTTGAATGGCGGCTCTACCAATGCCTCGACGAGGAGTATTTATAATTCGTAAAAGATTTATGTCGTCATCGTGGTTTGAAATTACTCGAAGATAACTAATTACATCTTTAATTTCTTTGCGCTCAAAAAAACTTGTTCCACCACTCATAGTGTAGGGAATATTCGATTCCAGAAAAGCTTCTTCAATAAAACGGCTTTGTGTGTTGGCCCGAATCAAAACACCAAACTCATCGTATTTTCTTCGTTCTTCCGCCGCAATTCCAAGAATACTTTCCGCAATAAAATCAGCTTCGTCTGTTTCGTTTTCTGGCAAAAATATTTCTATTGGTTTTCCGCCACCATTCCCGCTCCAAAGTTTTTTGTCTTTGCGGTTTGTATTATGGGAAATAACACCGTTGGCCGCTTCCAGAATGGTTTCTGTAGAACGATAATTTTGTTCCAAACGGATTTCTGTAACCTTAAAATCCTGTTCAAAATTGATAATGTTTTGATAATCGGCTCCACGCCAGCTGTAAATGGACTGATCATCATCGCCAACAACTGCAACATTTTTATCTGCAAGAAGATGCATTAACTCATACTGCTGATGGCTGGTGTCCTGAAACTCGTCTACCATAATGTATTTGTACCTTTCTTTGTACTTTGCCAGAATATCAGGATTTTCTTTAAAAAGTTTTATGGGTAAAACAATCAAATCATCAAAATCAACGGCATTGTAAAGCTTTAGACCTTCCTGGTAACTTTCGTACAATGGTCGGTACATTTCGGTTTGTGTTTCCCAATCCTTGCGCCCAGTTTTAATGTTGGAAATTAAATTACCCAGCATATAAATATCCATGGCATCTTGCGAATATTTAAGTTCTCGGCCACATTCTTTTATAAGAGCAACCCGATCCGTTTCATCGTAGATAGAAAAGTTTTCTCTATAACCAAGGCGTGTAATTTCCGAGCGTAAAACCTTTACACCAAAGGCATGAAAAGTAGAAACTGTTAAATTCTGTAGTTTGCGTTGTGTTAAATCTTTAATTCTAACGGACATTTCTTTTGCCGCTTTATTGGTAAAAGTTAGAGCTAAAATCTGGCTTTGAGGAATCCCTTTGTCTAACATGTGGGCAATTCTAAAGGTGATTACACGGGTTTTTCCACTTCCAGCCCCAGCAATAATCAAAATTGCACCTTCTGTTGTGGTTACTGCTCTAAATTGTTCAGGATTTAATTCTTTTCTTAGATCGTCAAGATTTAACATAGAAGCTAATTATAAATTGCATGATGATTAGTGGCAATAGTTGAAATCAGAAAACAGACAGTGTGATTTGCCATCAGGAAATAGATTTCACCCTTTAATCTTCTATGGAATAGTGGTATAATATTTACAAAATAATAATTAAGGAAAATCTTATGGATACTACCGTTAGCTCATTTTTAGCTCGTCATAATTTTGTAAATCATGTTGATGTTTTAACCGTTGCTCAGGCAATTTTGGATGATATGAAAAAAGGTTTAAAAAAAGAACCTGCCGATGAAGATATGATTCGAACCTTCTGTAATCCACCAGAAAAATCTGCTTGTGGACAATCTGTAATTGTTATTGATGCAGGTGGAACTAATTTCCGTTCATGTCTTGTTACTTTTGATGAAAATGGTACGCCTTCAATTTCTGAAATGGAAAAAACAAAAATGCCTGGCGTTGAAAAAGAACTTTCCAGAAAAGAGTTTTTTGCTCAGCTGGCAGAAAATCTTGAGCACCTTAAAAATAAATCTAACAGAATTGGTTTCTGTTTTTCATATCCAATGGAAATTACCGAAGATGGAGATGGAATCCTTCTTGGTTTTTCAAAGGAAGTTAAAGCTCCAGAGGTTGTGGGTTGCCATGTTGGAAAATGCTTAAAAGAGGCCCTGGAAGCTTCTGGCTGGAACTCAATCGAAAGAATTACACTTTGTAATGATACTGTTGCCGCTTTGCTTGCTGGTGCTGCCTGTGCTGTATCTGGTTCAAATTATTCATCATATATTGGATATATTCTTGGAACAGGAATGAATGCCGCCTATATTCAGCCAGATTGTGACTGTTGTGGAATTAAAAAGCAGATTATCGTTTGTGAATCTGGTAAGTTCAAAAGTGTTAATCGTTCTGATTTTGATATTGATTTTGATAAAACAACTGTAAAACCTGGAACTTTCTATTTGGAAAAATTGTGTTCTGGTGCTTATTTAGGACCTGTTTCCTGGTTTGCTTTACAGGCCGCCGCAAAGGATGGAGTTTTTTCTGAAAAGGTTTGTGAAGAAATTAAAAACATTAAATCTCTTAACTTAATTGAAATGGATGGTTTCCTTCACGCTCCATACACAAAAAAGAATCCATTGGGAAAAATTGCAGTTGAAATTGCTTCCGATGATGATGTAAACAAGATTTATCAGATTCTTGATGCAATTGTTGAACGATCTGCCCGTTATGCCGCAGCAATTCTTGTGGCATGTACAATTCAGACGGGAGCAGGAAAAATTGCCTCAAAACCTGTATGTATTCTTTGTGATGGTACAACTTTCCACAAAACTTACAGAATTAAAGAGCGAGTAAGTGGTTATCTTGATGAAATCCTTACAAAACAGCTTGGCATTTATTGGGATATTGTTTCTTGCGATAATGATATTACTTTAGGTGCCGCAATTTCAGGATTGATTTAATTTTTTTGGAAGTTTGATAGATTTTTTTTTCTATGTTATAATTTTATAAATAAATGTTTATGGGTGTTGAGGGAAATGGCAGGAAAAGGTAATTTTGGAAAATCATTTGTGTTACTTCTGGTTATAATAATTCTTGTTTTAGGCGGACTCATCTGGTTCGATTTTTTAGGAATTATTAATGTAAAATCAACTTTTGCACCTGTTTATAAATTAATGGGAAAAAATCCTCAAACTTCCGTTACTTCCACCCAATCAAAACCTTTGTCGGCCAATATCGATGAAGATCGTTTAAACAAGCAAAAAGAAGCCATAGATATTCGAATCGAAGAATTGAATCAGCGGGAAAACAATCTGGAAATCCTTGAAAAACAAAACCAGCAGATTGCCGCCGAACTTTCGGAACGAGAAAAAAATCAAGAAGAAAGAGAAAAAACATTTAACTTGACCCTAAAAAAATACGATGATAAAGAAGTAAACATTGAACAGATTGCTAATAATCTGAATGGTATGACACCAGCTGCTGCGGTTGGTATTCTTCTTGCGATGGATGATCAAGTTGTAATTGATGTGCTTCGTAAAGTTGAACAGTTAGCTGCAGAAAATGGTAGATCATCTATGGGTTCTTACTGGTTATCTTTAATGCCATCGGATCGGGCTGCAGAAATACAGCGAAAGATGTTAAGTAAACCAGAGACTCTAGATTAGTATTCAGAAAGGCAATCCTTCATGTATTAAAACTAAAAGGAGTGCCTTCCAATGGCAATTGCGGATATCATCGTAAATCCTACAAATAATCAGCAGATTCAGGAATTACAAATATCTAAAAATCTTCAATTTTCTCAAACACAAGCTTCTTCTGTAGGTTCTGCAAGAGATGAAAAAGCTGTTTCGTTTGTTGATATGCTTAATTCTTTTAATAGAATTGCATCAATGAAAAATGAAGCTGCTCCAGTAAAACAGGAAGTAGAATCTTCGGAACCAGTTAAATCAAAGACTTCGGAAGAAAAAATTGCAAAATCTGAAAAAAAATCAGAAATTGTGGCAGAAAAAACTTCTGAAACTTCAAAGCTGGAAAAGCCAGAAAACTCTTTAGAAAAAACAAAAGCTCCTCAAAATGAAAAAAAGCCTTTAATCTTTAAAAAAGAATCGCTGAAAACTTCTGAAAAATCAGAAATTGCAAAACCTATCGAAAACAAAAAGGCAGATAAGCTTTCTTTAAAAGATGAACTAAAAAATCAGGTTCGAAAAGCTGATAAAAAAATTGCAAAAGATAATAACGAAGATAATCTTCAATTAGAAAATCAGTTTAATCGACTTGCTAATTTATTTTCCCAAACTTCATCTGAAGAAATAAAAGAAAGTGTTGAAATTGCAGAAGTTCAAAAAACTCCAGTTAGTGGAAAAAATAAGGCTAAAATTGAGGATGGATTTGAAAATCTACATAATTTCCTAGGTGAAGAAATAATTTTGCCGGAAGAAATTGTTGAAGATAATGTAGATTCTTTTAATTCTAAAGATTTTAATTTTGCCAAAAACCATGAATCAAAAGGTGAAAAAACTGGAAAAATTACAGTTGAAGATTTACGAACAAAAGATTCGGAGAATGTTGATTTCACAATAGATGAAAACAAAGAGTTTGCCGCCTCACTGAAAATTAATGAAGAAGATTCATCTCAGCTCACAATGGAAATTGTAAGTCAAAACTCGGAAAATAATATTCTTTCATTAAATAATCAGGCCGCCGCTGCAGATAACTCTAGTTTTCAGGCAATGTTTAATAATCAATTGCAGCAAAATGTACCTGAAATTGTAAAAGCGGGAAACATTGTATTAAAAGATAATAATCAGGGAACTATAGATTTAATTCTTCATCCTGATGACATTGGTAGTGTAAAAATCAATTTGTCATTGGATGGAAAAACCCTTTCTGGCCATATTACAGTAACAACAAAAGAAGCACTGGAAGTATTTAAAGATAATGCTCAGACTTTGCGCGAAGCTTTTATTAAAAATGGTTTTGATGCAGCTAATTTTGATGTTTCTTACAGTGGCGGACAGCAGAATATGAATCAGCAAAACTCAAACGGTTATGATGGTTCTGAATATTTAGCAAAAAAAATGTATGGTGGAGCTTCGGGTGGGGAAGCTTTAAATATGGAAAATCAGGGAGATTATGAAATTAAAAATAATTCTGATTATTCCATTAACATCGTTGCATAAAGTGACGATAAATAATCACAATTGAAAAATTGTGCATGGGCTTTTATCAGATTTCTGGTAAATGTATTAAAAAATTGTGGGTAAGGAGAAATGATGGAACTACTTAACACTCAATTAAACACAACAATGAGCGCCAGTGAAAAACTTGCTGTTGATAATTCAGTAGATTTTTTCAATAAGGCGAACACTCAAAACGGACGGAAAACTTCGTCGGAATTAGGAAAAGATGATTTTCTGAAACTTTTAATTACACAGCTTCAGAATCAGGATCCTACAAGTCCAATGGAAAACACTGAGTTTATTGCTCAGATGTCTCAATTTTCAACCTTGGAACAAATGACAAATATGAGTTCTTCCTTTAGTAAAATGGCTTCTTTTATTAATTCTTCGGAAGCAGCTGCAACTTTGGGAAAAACAGTAGAACTGAATATTGGTGATACAACCACAAGAGGCGTTGTAGAAGGTGCAACAAGAGGGGACGATCCTCAGATTCTTGTTAATGGCATGTATTACAGCATGGATAAAATTGCAGCAATTTATTCAAACTAAAAAGTTTATTATAGGAGAACAAAATATATGATGAGATCACTTTATTCTGGAGTTTCTGGACTTCAGAATCATCAGACAAGAATGGATGTTATTGGAAACAACGTTTCTAACGTAAATACAAACGGTTTTAAAAGAGGCCGTGTTACTTTTCAGGATATGATTTCACAGCAGATGACTGGAGCTGCTAAACCAACAGATGAACTTGGTGGTGTAAACCCTAAAGAAGTTGGCTTGGGTATGACAGTTGCTGCAATTGACAATATTTTTACACAGGGAAATCTTCAATCAACTGGAGTTTCTACTGATTTGGCAATTCAGGGTAATGGATTCTTTATTATGAAAAATGGTGAAGAATCATTCTATACAAGAAATGGTGCTTTTGGTGTTGATTCAGAAGGAACTTTGGTAAATCCAGCTAATGGTATGAGAGTTCAGGGATGGATGGCAGAAGAAATCAATGGTCAGATGATGGTAACAACTGCTGCAACTCCTGAAGATTTGATTATTCCTGTTGGTGCAAAGGATCCTGCAAAAGAAACTCAGAATGTAAAGTTTGCTTGTAACCTTGATAAAAATACTCCAGAGATTTTACCTGGCGCCAGTGATAATGATATTTTTGCTGGAACATGGAACACCGAACAGAAGATTTATGACAGTTTTGGTAATGCTCATACTTTGTCTGTTTCTTTCCAGAGAGTTCCTGGAGAATCTAATCAGTGGCAGGCAACTGTAAATATTGATGAAGATAACGCTGATTATACTCAGACAAGAATTGGTTTTGGAACTACAGATGGTATGACAAATACTTTCATCGTTCAGTTTGATAATATGGGTGCATTGCAGTCTGTACGAGACAGTGCAGGAAATGTTTCTAATGCTGTAGGCGAAATTGTTTTGCAGACTTCTTATACAGTAGAAGGTGCTAATAATGATGAAAATGGAAATCCTTACAGACAGTCTTTGAATCTTAATTTGGGAACTATTGGTAGTTTTGAAGATACAATTACACAGTCGGCTTCAAAAAGTTCAACAAAAGCTTTCTATCAGGATGGATATACATTAGGTTATTTAAATAACTTTAAGATTGATTCAAGCGGTATTATTACTGGTGTTTATTCTAACGGAACAAATAGAACCATTGGTAAAATTGCCATGGCAACTTTCGCCAACGATCGTGGTTTGGAAAAGGCTGGAGATAATACATTTGTAGAATCAAATAACTCTGGTATGGCAAGAATTGGTGAATCTGGAATTGCAGGCCGTGGTTCTTTAATGGCTGGTGCCTTGGAAATGTCTAACGTTGATTTGACAGAACAGCTTACAGATATGATTGTTACTCAGCGTGGTTTCCAGTCTAATGCAAAAACAATTCAGACTGCAGATACTTTGCTTGATACAGTATTAAGCTTGAAACGATAGTAAAGGGTTTTAATTAGTGGCTTTAGAAATTAAAGGGTGGGGGAAAACACCTGATGATTTTTAATATATAAAATAAAAAACACCGTAAGACAATCCATCAGTTTTACGGTGTTTTTTTTATATAAAAACTAACAAACAAAAAGATTTAATTTTCTAGTTTAGTTTTCTTTGTGATATGGTTTTAATATTTCAACAATGGCTTCTTTACGGAACAATGTTGCATAGCCATAGGCCGACATTCCCATTTGATCTTTTATATCTGGGTCTGCACCATTTTCTACAAGCATTTTACAGATTTCAGCTTTGTTGCTTCCAACCGCAAGAATCAGATTTGTTTGACCTTCCTTGTTGATGGTATTCAATTCTGCTCCGTGATTTATTAAAAGCTGCGTAATATTTTTATTACCTCGCCAAACTGCATCCATTACAGGAGTATAACCTCGGTCTTCTGAAACTGCATTTATATCTGCTCCCAATGAAATAAGCCTTTTTAAGAACTCTTCGTTATCATTTCGAACAGCAATATTTATCATTGGTGTTCCTGTATCATCTCGGGAGTTAATATCTATGCCAGCATTTAAGAAAAGATTACAGATTTCAATTTTATCTTTGGCAATGTAAGAAGCAAAACAATCTGGTGTAAATGGAATGCCTTTTTCAAAAAGTGCTTTTTTGGAAGAACGGATTTCATTTTTATTGCAGATAAAATCGTATTGCTTTTCAATATAATTCAAAATGCGGGCTTTTGTTTTTAAGTCTTTTATTTCATCACTTGAAAAAAGTGTGTATTTTGACAAAAACGGAATATTGGTAATTACAGGGATTTCTTTTGCAATTACATAACCGCAGATGCTCGCCATAGAACAGACATCAGAAATAAAAAATGAGGTGGTTTCTGCTTTTTCAGAATAAATAACACACAAGGATAAATCAGAGAGATATCTTTTTATTTTTTTTAAGTTATTTTCCTGAAAATCGGATTTATATATTTTGGCTGACTTTTCTAAATGACATATTTCTGATTCTGCAACATTCGAAAATAATTCGTTATCTGTGAGTATTAAGTAAGTCATATAAAAATTATAATTCCAATTTTTTTATGAAGCAAGTTTTTTTTGATAATAACAAAAGGCTTTTTAAGATGTTTATAGATTAAAAATGTATTTAGCCTTGGAAAAAGACAAACTTTTCATAAAAAAATGCTTACTTAAAAAAATTGTAAATAATGGAAAGGTTTGGTATAATTATTTAAAATTACTTTGTGGGGTAGTTATGCAAAGATGTGTTGTTTGTTTTAGTTCAAAAGACGATGGCGCTGCTGCCTTTGATGAAGTCTATCAACAGCTTGCAACTGCCCAACTAGAAAATCAGACCCAACCAATTTTAATTCTTTTCTCTTCTCAAGAAGATTCTTTTACTTATGCCGCAACAATGTTTAAAAAGTGTTTTCCAGATGCAGTTTCTATGGGAACAACTTCTTACATGAACTTTGGCAGTAAAGGTTTTAACAAATGTGGATTATCTGCAATGGCAATTTATTCTGGAATTGAAGTGTCGGCTGGTGCATTATTTGAAATAAACATTCATCCAAGATTTTACAAAGCCCACATAATCAAAGCTAAAAATCAGCTTTCTTCTTTTGAAAATACTTGCTGTCTTGAGTTTACAACCGCTTTTAGCAACAGTGAAGAATTGGTTCTTGATACCTTGGACGATTTATTAAAAAATGAAAATATTCCGGTGGTTGGTAGTTCTTCTGGTGCAGCGGTGGATAAAAATTATGCTAATTATGTTGCACTAAATGGAGAAGTCTATAAAAATACCTGCGTTTTTTGTTTAATTCACAATTTGAATGGTCGCATTTTCTTTTATAAAGAAAATATTTTTAAGCCTACGGAAAAAGCCTTTGTTGCTACCAGTGTTGATTGCGAAAATCGTACAGTTTATGAGTATAATAATCAGCCTGCTACAGATATTATTGCGGATGCGTTAGGTATTTCTTTTGATGAATTGCAGTCTGCCTTGGCTTTGCACCCTATGGGAAGGTCCATTGATAATCAGCTTTATATTACAGAAACTAATAAGGTTTCGCCAAAAGATGGTTCTATTTCTTATTTTTCTAGGATTTATAATCTGACAACAATGTATTTGCTTGAGTTGGAAGATTTTAAAACCGTGGCGGCAAGAACTAAGGCAGATGTGGGGGAAATTATAAAAAATCCATCTTTTACACTTTCAATTAATTGCCAGAATCGTTCAATGCTTTTTGAAAGGGAAAACGAATTTGAATCTTTCAATAATTTTCTGGGAGATACTTTTGGTAATTTTATTGGGGTTAGTGGTTACGGAGAGCAGTTATTTTTAAATCATCTGAACGAGTCTATGGTTCTGGTTCTTTTTGAGTAAGTTTCTTGGAGTTATTATGCGAAGTTTAAATAACGGACTTGTGTTTAGTAATGAACAATGTATTGCCTGTAACAAATGTATCTCTGTCTGTAATGTTTTTGGTGCAAATGTTGCAGTAAATAATGCTGTGACTTATAATTCCTTTTCTAAAGGTTCTGAAAATCTTCCGATGGAAAGCAAAATTATCAACATAATGAACGGTAATAAACAGATTTTTGTTGATGATAAAAAGTGCCTGCACTGTGGAAAATGTATTGCCACCTGTCCTCATAATGCTCGGGAATATTCCGACGATACGGACCGTTTTTTAGAAGATTTGTTGAAAGGGGAAAAAATCAATATTATTTTTTCTACTTCGTTTTCGACTTTTTATGATAAAGAAGCCAAAAATATTGTTGGTTATTTAAAATCTTTTGAAAATGTTGGAAAGATTTATTCGGCTGGCATTGGAGATAGAATCTCGGCTTGGGCTCATGCAAAATATTTAAAGGAAAATATCAATAAACCTGTAAAAAGTAGGGCTTTTATTGCCAATGTTTGCGAATCTATTGTAGAACGCATAGAAAATTATTACCCATATTTAATTTATCGACTTATTCCCGTTCAATCTCCTGTAATGTGCAGTGGAATCTACCTGAAAAAATATTTAAAACTGGATGGAAAAATTGCATTTATTGGGCCTTGTATTGCAAAATACAACGAATTTCATAAAGACAATACAGAAGAAATAATTTCTTACAATGTGACTTTTGATCATTTATTCAAAAAACTTCGGGAAATGCAGGTAAATTATTCACATTATTCCAGCGATTTTGACCAAGCACCAATTCCCGCTTCTGATAGAGTTGCTTTTCACGGAAATTTCAAAGCTTTGGTTTCTAAATTTTTTCCGCCAAACTCCAATTTTATAGAAATGGAAGGTTTTGATTCAGAAAAATTTGTAATTCTTTCTATTTTGCAGGGAAGCGATTCTGATAATACTTTACAAAATACTTCAGAACAATCTGTAACACTTCAGCCACTTATGGTAGATATTCAATCTTGTGAAAATGGATGTCATAAAGGTCCTGGCATTGAAGCTTCCAGATTTAATTATGAAAAACTTTTTTTAAATTATGCAAAAATAACCGCGAATACTCAAAATAATAAAAATTATGATGAATTGTGGCAGGAAGAAGAGAACTATTTAAGTTCTTTGAATCCAGAAGATTTTTCCTGTTCTTTTAAAAAATTATACCATCAGAATGTTAATGTTCCAGATAACATCTATAGAAATATTTTTAATATCATGCTTAAAAATACAGAGGAAAAACGCAATATAAATTGTGGTTCCTGTGGGTATAAAACCTGCCGTGATATGGCTAGAGCTATAGCCTATGGATATAATTTAAAAGAAAACTGCATTCACTACATGAACGATTTAATGCAGCAAAGTCTTATTATTGATAAAGAATGTAACATTCCTAATAAAAATTATATTTTCCGCTATGGAATGCAACTTCTAGAAAATAATATTGATAAAAAATATGTTATCTGTAACGGAAATATAAATGGGCTTAAGGTTATTAACGATATTTATGGCTTTGCGGCTGGTGATAAAGTTTTAAAACATATTGCGGGACTTTTGTCTGAATTAACAGATAAAAATGAAATATGTGCCAGAATGGGTGCCGATAACTTTACTTTGCTGTTGGAATATACTCCCGAAAAAATGCAGCGTTTACATAACTTAAAAAGTTTTGATTGTAGAAAAGTTGGTATTCCGTATCCAATTACTATGCGATTTGGTCTTTTTATTCCAAAAGATCAGGAATATGATTTAAAAATGATGATGAACTTAGCAGAAATCTGTAGAGATAAACAATCATCATCAACGCAAAATACTTATACAGTTTATTCTGATGATTTTCGACAGAACACAATTGAAGAGTTGGAACTTTCTTCTAAGTTTCAAATGGCCTTGGATAATAAAGAGTTTGTTTTATGGTTTCAGCCTCAATACAAAGCTCAAACTGGTGATTTAGTAGGGGCAGAAGCATTGTGTCGATGGATTGATTCTAGTGGAACGGTCATTTCACCAATTAAGTTTATTCCAATTGCAGAAAAAAATGGATTTATACGCAAACTGGATGTAGAAATATGGCGTATGGCTTTTGAAGCAGTGCATCGATGGCTTGGAATGGGTATGAATCCTGTACCAATTTCTGTAAATATCTCCCGAGTCAGCCTTTCCGATGATGTTTTGATTTCTGTTATAAGCCATTTGTTAGATGAATATGAAGTTCCTACCGAATATATTCATTTTGAAGTAACCGAAAGTGCATATATGGAAGACCAGAAAAATCTTATTGCACGAATTGAAAAAATCCGGGAATTAGGTTTTCAAATTGCCATGGATGATTTTGGAAGCGGTTATTCTTCGTTAAATACTCTTAAAGATTTGCCAATAGATATTTTAAAATTGGATATGGGATTTTTAAGAGAACAAACCAATATGGATAAAGGTGGAAAAATTATTTCAACTCTTGTTCAGATGGCACAGAATCTTGAATATACAACAATTGCAGAAGGGGTTGAAAATCAGGAGCAGTCTGACTTTTTAGCTACTATTGGTGTTGATATTATTCAAGGTTATTTATATGCAAAACCAATGCCGGAAGATAAGTTTTTAACCTTGTTTTCTTCCAATGAAAAAATTACTAGTTTTTCAAAAACAGAACGAACGGGCATTCTTCGCATGGAAAATCTTTATAATCCAATGTCCAGCGAAAGTATAATGTTCGATAAGCTTTCTGGGGCTTCTGCTATTTTTGAATATTCATCAAAAAGCCGAAATCTGGAATTATTTAGAATCAATCAAAAGTGTTTGAAAATCTTTGGTTTTGAGCAGCTGCCTTTTAAAGATATAAAGAAAAACTTAAAATATCTTTTCCAAAAAGATACTCAAAATCAATTTATTGACTCGGTAATAAAATCTATACAGACTGGTTCAGAAGTGATAATTGTTACAAAAAATAAGGAATATCACAAACAGAACACAGTTTGGACAAAGCTTTACATAACAGAAGTTAGCCAAAAAGAAGATGTTCATATAATTTATGTTCGTGTAGAGGACATAACCGATGAGAAAAACTCTGAAAAAACCCTTGAACTTTCTAACAAACAGCTTACCAGTATGCTTACTGAGGCTCGAACTGGAATGTGGCTTATTCTGATTAAGTTTGATTTAATGAACTTTATGAATAGTCTTCAGATAAAAGTTATAAAGGTTAATCATGAGTTTGAAGAACTTTCGGGCTATTCGGAAGAAGAACTTCTTTCTTTAAATGAACGAGAAATCATCAGTTTAATTCATCCAAAAAACAGACCTGGCTTAATAATGTCTTTTTATAAAAACTTTACGGAAGGATTCAAAAAGCGCATGGTTTGCAAATATTCCTTAAAACACAAAGACGGAACTTATATACCATTAAAGATTTTGATTGATGCTGTAAAACAGGAAGATGATACATATCTTGGTGTTATCAATTTTATTGAAGAAGATATAAAGAAGAGTGAAGAATCCTAGTAAGCTTTGATAATCTCAAAAAAATGAAGGTGATTTGAACTTGCCTTTTGTTTTAACAGGTGATGTCACACATTGTCTAAAAATTGTTTATCAAATTGACTGGCTGGGGTTGGTTCAGCAAAATAATATCCCTGGAACATATTTAAGCCAATGGATGAAAAATAATCAAAATGTCTTTCTGATTCTATTCGGTTGGCAATAATTTCAATGCCAAGACTTTGCGCAGTATTTATGAGATTTGAAAGAATTGTTTTTGATCTTGGTTTATCTGTTCCCTGTTTGAGGGTTTGCAGATTCAATTTTAAATAATCAGTTTTAATAAGTTTGAACATTCGCAGAGAAGCATATTTTTCGCCAAAATTGTCAATAATTATATCAAAACCAAAATCATGCAGTTTATTCAAAAGCTCTATAGTTTGGGCATAATCTTGAGAAAGAAAAAACTCTGATATTTCCAGTTTTAAAGATTTTGGATTGATTTTATATTTGTCCACTAAATTGCATAAAACAGAATAAATATCCACATAATACATATCATTGAAAGAAATGTTTATACAGATAAAAAAGTCTTTAGGTCGTGTTGTGATTTCCTGATTGTAATAGAAGGATTTTTTTTCTTCTTCCTGCCATTTGTGAAGTTTTTTAGCCGCTTCTTCCCAGATAAACAAATCAAGTTTAAAGAAAAGACCATGTTTTTCAAAAATGTAGAGAAAGTTTTCTGGAGAAAGCACAGAAGAGCCTGGTTTTGCCCATCGAAGGAGCGCTTCTGCACCAATGGTTTTTCGTGAGGAATTGATTAAAGGCTGAAGATACATTTCGAACTGACCGCTGGAAAAAGCATAGTCAAAATCACTGACAATATTTCTGTCATAAAGAAACTTTTTCATAATAGTATCGCTGTAATATGCAAAGTTTTTTTGTGAATTAGGATTCCAATTGTCTATGGCCATTAATGCTTTGTCGTACATAAACTTGGCATTTTCGTGAACAATAGTACTTTCATAAACGCCAATCAAAACTTTCATATAGTAAAAATTGTTTTCGTTAATTTTTACCACATCAATTATGTTTTCCTGAATTAGGGCTTCTGAAAACTTGGATTGTTCCATTAAAATTGCAAACTTGTCGTCAACAATGCGACCAAAAACCGCAAAATGCTCCACATTATTTTTAAGATTTTCTGCCTGCTGAATTAAAATGGAATCTCCGATTTTCTGACCCAGCATATCATTCAGAAGCTTAAAGTTTTTAATATCGGAGCAAATCATTACCCATTTTTTATTATAATTATCGTTTAGAACTTCATTGGCCACTGTAAAAAAGTAGTCGCGGTTATAAAGACCAGTTAAAGTGTCGTGGTTTGCAGTTGCAATATCCTGAAGATATTTTTGAGTTTCTTCTGTTTTATCTCGGAAGTTTAAATAACAGCCAATATATTCATTATCAGAATAAAGTTTTTTGTAAGTAACTTCGAACAGATATTTTTTATTGTCGATTTCCAGAGTTTCGTCGTTTACAACCATATCCAGATTTCGGGCATAATTTTTTCTAATAAAATTGAGCAGGAAGTTTTCTATAACTCGGGAATTGATTTTCTTAAAATTATAAAACTCCATACGATTTTCAATCAAAAAAGAGAAAGATATGTTTGAATTATGAAGATTGTTTTTATTTTCTTTGTTTGCTTTGTACTTTTTATTGGCAAATAATTCCTTTGCCTGATTGTTTACATAACAAAGACTGTTGGTGTTATCAAACCAGCAGGTTGCCTGTGGATAATCAGATATGATGCTGTTCAAAGTTTCCGTTTTGATAACATCATTTGTTCTAAGCAAAGAAAAGTTAAAAGCAATGTCTGTTATGAAGCCGTAAAAATAAACAGAAAGATCTTGAGGTAAATCGAAAATATTAGAAATATAACTTAGACTTACGATGATAAAATAGGAAATCATAAATCGGCGATATTTTATTTTATAGATGGACGGAACTTTCTGGGTTTTGATAAAAAGTAAAAGTACGGTGATAAGAACGGTAATTCCACAGAGAATGTAGTGAAAATACATTGGTTGCTTAATCTGGAGACTCCAGTATTGATGTTGAATAATTGAAAAAGTGCTTCGTTCAATTTCCAGATAAAGATTTGTAAATGGGTTTGAAAGAATTATAGCGGCGTCAATTAAGAAAAAGAAAACTATAAGTAGGGAAAACCAAGTTTTTTTAGTGCCAACTTTTGAATATTTTTTGACATAAAGGAAAACGGACGCAACAATTCCATCAAGGAAAAGAAAGTTCAGGGAATATAATATTAAAGCAAAGCTGTAGTTTGTGGTTGTAATTAAAAAAAGATGAACATATATGAGGATAAAACAAAATACAAAGGAAACATTTATATATTTGGTCAGTTCATTGGGATTTTTATTGATGAAATGACACTTAAAAATCATGACGAGAAAAACAATGGGAATTATACAAAGATAAAAGTAGGTAAGAATATCAAAAATATAAACCATTTGAATTGCCTCTAGTGCTTAGATACTTTTCGAATTGACTTAGGGTAAAAGTTGGGGAAAGAGCATTTCCTTGGAAAAGTTGATATTTGTGGCTGGCCAAAAAGTTGATTTTTCCAGTTTGTTCCATATTGGTGTGGATTATAAAAATGTTCAAATCATCTGTAAGCTTTTGGAAATTGGTGAAAATTGTTCTGTCAACCTTCTCATTATCATCTGTTGTTGTATTATTAAAACTCATATAACGGTTGTCAATTTTTATAGCATTAACTTTTAAGTCGCGAATAAGATTGAGGGATGAAAAACTTTTTCCAAAATTATCCAGAACAATGTTGAAACCGTAATCACTAAGGGCGTTTAAAATTTCTATGCATTTTTCTGGTTCGTGACTAATAACATCTTCTGTAATTTCCAAAGAGATGGATTTTGGTGGAATATTATAACGGTCTGCCAGTTCTGTGAAATGCTGGTAGAGATTTTTGTAAAAGAAGTCTTCGGCGGAAATGTTTAGATTTATTGAAAAATAATCGGGAATTAGTTTTTCGTTGCGCCATTTTTGCAGATATTTACAGGCATTTTCCCAGATATATTCATCTAATTTAAAAATCAAACTGTTTTTTTCCAGAATTGAAATGAATTTTTCGGCAGGAAAGTCCCCTCGTTGTGGATGATTCCAGCGGGCAAATAGTTCCACAGAATTACATTTTTTCTGTAAAAGTTCCTCTTCATTTTTTGCAAAGAAAATTGGCTGCATATTAAAGGAAAATTCATTGTTTTTTAAGGCCGCATGAAATTCATTGATAATATTGGATTCCATTAACAGCTTGTCCATAAGATTTGTGTCGTAAAAATGAATGATATGGGCGTGATTTGAAGAAGCTGTTTCGGAAGCGATAGTAGCTTTGTCATAAATAGAAACAGGATCTTCCTTTGGATTTGAAATTTCGTATACGCCAATTTTGATTTTTATAGCATAATTCAAGGATTTTGTAAGATTCTGCAATCTTTCGCTGTTTTTATTGGCAAAATTTATTGTAAAAAACTCTTTAGGAATAAGCATTCCAAATCTGTCAGAAGAAATTCTTCCCCGAATACATTTATTGTGCTTTTCTGTAAGAAGAATTTTTGCCTGTTCAATAAGAATTTTATCACCTAAATCAGTACCAAAAACATCATTGATAAATTTAAAATCCTTGATGTTTGTGGCAATCATATAAAATTCCGTTTGTGGATTATCTTCAAGAATAATCTTTGTTTGCTTAAAAAATTCATTTCTATTTAAAAGTCCCGTTAAGCTGTCGTGAGTGGATTTTCGTTTTTCAATGCTTCGTTTTTGAATCTCTTCTGTGCAATCTAAAAATTGTAAATAACTACAGATTTCTTCATTTTTTGAATCCCGCAGAATTTTATATTCAACTTCAAAATAATGTTTTTCACCATTTACATTTAAGATTTCTTCACCTTTAACGGAATTAAGACCCTTTTCTCTGGCCACAACTATCCATTCTTTGTTTAAATAATTTTGTGCAATGTCATTAAGTTTTTCATCATCATCTGTGTTAAAAATCTCATAGGTATTATTATTTTTGAAAATGCAGTTTTTGTTGTAGTCAAAACTGAAAATGGCACTGGTTAAGTTTTCAGAATAAACCATGGTCATTAAACTGTTACTGCTTCGTTTTTTTAAATACAGATTCATATAACAAAGATGAAGAGTCATTATTCCTAAAAGAATGGTGGAGTAGTCAAAGGTCCATCCTTGGAAAAGAAAAAGTATATGAAGTGCAACAAAGGAAGTTATAAATACAAATAATAAAAAGGATGATATATTTCTAAGCCTTGAATCTCTAATAACAGCTCTAAAATATTCAATATAGCTTAATGCTATAAAAAAAGTACTGCACAAAATATGAATATGGAAAAAAGCGCTGAAATAATATTTCCAATACATACACAGTTTTGCCTGGCTATATACATAATCTGTGTTGAAAATAAAAGGTGCTTTAAGATTGATTGCAAAACAGATAAAATCCAAAAGTATTAAAAGGAAAACAGTATTTCTTAACCTTTTTGTCCTTTCCACAGTAAAAAACAAATGTGGAATATTGGTCATCTGCAAAATAATAGAAAAAAAACTGTAAAAAATAAAATCGTAAGTAAAAAAATAAAGAGAACTAAAAAAGCGGCTAACCAGAGGCCTTAAAGTCATAGTCGCAATAAGGAAAAAAAGCAGATTAAAAAATATTAAAATCGAAAAATTACAGTTTTCCCTTGAAAATCTACCTCTTTGTGTTCGTGAGTACAGACTTACTATAAAAAGCAGAATCAAGATAATGCTTATGACTATAAATAATAAATATTTCATTTCTATTTACTTTATATAATTTTAATAAAACTAATTAAAATAATGGGCGAGTGCAGATAATCTTAATCACCCCAATAAAAACTTTTTGCAATTCAATAAAAAACAATTTATTCGCTATAGAACATTATATAGTAAAAAATTATAAAAAAAAAGACCCTTGAAAAATCAAGGGTCTTTTTGCCACCGGTTGGAATCGAACCAACGACACATGGATTTTCAGTCCATTGCTCTACCAACTGAGCTACAGCGGCGCGTCGTGATTAATAATATAAAGAATCGTAAAAAAAATGTCAACACCCAAAAATAAAAATTTTAAAAAATTTTAAACTTTTTTTAATTCAAAGCATTTTTCAAAATATTTATTATCATCTCCCAGATTTGTGAACATATTTACAATATAAATCTCTATGTTTAATTTTTTTTTAATTTGCGCTAAAATGAAAGTATGAAATTAAATGAAAATGTTGTTGCTTTCACAGGCGGTGGAACAGGAGGTCACATTTATCCAGGCCTTGCTGTTGCCGATGAATTAAAGAGTCTGGCCGAAAAGCAAAATCACACCCTTAGAATTATTTGGATTGGATGTTCTGCTAAAAAAGCTATGGATAAAAAAATTGTGGAAAAAGCGGTTTCTGCTTCTGGAAAAACTACAGCCGATGCTTTTTATGGAATCCCTTCTGGTAAATTACGCCGATATTTTGATTTAAAGAACTTTTCTGATATGTTTAGAATTATTGGTGGTTTTTTTGCCGCCTATTCCATATTGAGAAAAGAAAAACCCGCTGTTTTATTTTCAAAAGGTGGCTTTGTCAGTGTTCCCCCTTGTATTGCTGCCCGATTGTTGAAAATCCCGGTTTATACCCACGAATGTGACTTTACTTTAGGTCTTGCAAACCGAATAAATTTTAAATCTGCAAAAACTATGTTTGTTTCCTATGAAGAAACTAAAAATCGTTTGTCAGAAGATGCACAGAAAAGAGTTGTTGTAACAGGAAATCCGGTTCGTCCAACTTTTTATAATGCAGACAAGCAAAAAGGCTATGATTTTTTAGGTATAACAAATCCTCAAAAGCCTGTGCTTCTTGTTCTGGGAGGCAGTTCTGGTGCAAAACAGATTAATACTTTGGTTTCTCAGAATCTTGAATGGCTTTGTGAAAATTATATAGTCGTTCATCAAACCGGTCTGGTAAATAACGATGCCGCTTTGGAAGAAAAACAAAAACAGCAGTTTGGAGAAAATTATAAGCCTTATGCATTTATTTATGAACAGATGCCAGATGTCTTAGCCGCCTCGGATGTAATTCTTTCTAGAGCTGGTGCTAATTCAATTTGGGAAGCTGCGGTTTTGTATAAACCAATGGTTTTGGTTCCTCTTTGTGGCAGTGGTACTCGTGGAGATCAGGTTGATAATGCAAAGTTTTTTGAAGAATATTCAGCAGCAAAAGTTCTTTTAGGAGACTCTGCTGATGATGAAAATCTAAAAGTGGCCTTAGGTGATTTTTTAACCGAAGATAACCGAAAAAATTGCATTGAAAATATAAAAAAACTTGTTGGCGAAAAACGCCCCGCAGAAGAAATTGCAAAAATAATTTTTTCTGAAATCCATTAAAAATATAATCTGTGATATAATACGCTGATTTATT
Source organism: Treponema sp. (assembly GCA_024402595.1). Classification (GTDB taxonomy): domain Bacteria; phylum Spirochaetota; class Spirochaetia; order Treponematales; family Treponemataceae; genus Treponema_D. Next base: position 36,981 of record JAKSTL010000012.1, read on the forward strand.
ATAAAACTTTATTTAATTATATGTATTAAAAATTTGGAGGAGATATGAATATTGGAATTGTAGATTTGGTTTTTGGAGGAATTATCCTTCTTTTTGGAATTGTTGCCGCAATAAAAGGTTTTGTTAAAGCAATTTTTGGAAAACTTTGCTGGATTTTTGGTTTAATCGGCTCTTTTTTCCTATACAAAGTAGCTTTACCTTATATTCTTCCTTACATCACCAATGAAATGCTTGCAACCTTTGTTTCTTTTGTGGGCGTTTTTCTGATTCTTTTTCTTGCCATTAAGATTATCGAAGTGATTGTATCAAAAATCTTTTCTGGAGCAATTTTAGGTGGTCTTGATAAAGCCTTAGGTTTAATTTTTGGATTAGTAGAAGGACTTGCCGTTGTAATTTTAATTATTATGATTGCAGTTAATCAGCCATTTTTTGATGCTTCTGAACTGTTCAATGGAAGTTTTATCTGTGATTTTCTGTTTCCTTATATTCAGGAAGCCACTGAAACAATTGGAGCTGCTGCCTAATGTTTGAAAATCTTGTAAATCAAGATGCTCAGAAATATCTGGTTTCTGATATAAAAAATAATGTTTTTCCTCGTGCAGTTTTGTTTTCTGGAAATGATGCTACTGGTAAATTAACCGCCGCTTTGGAAGTAGCCCGTGTTTTATCTTGTGTAAATGCAGAAAAGAAAGGGGATTGGAATTGTACCTGTTCATCCTGTCTCCGTCATAAAGCATTAACCTGCACAAATATGCTTTTAATGGGCCCTAGAGATTGTGCTTTAGAAATTGCCGCCGCAAAAGAAACTTTTCTAAAAGCTTACAAGGAAAATGCAAAGTATATTGTGGCAACCAGATATCTTTTTTTAAGAAGTGTTAGAAAACTTACTTTAAGATTCAGCAGTATTTTATGGAAAGGTGAATCTTCAATAAATAAAGTAGGCGAAGTTATTGAAGAAATAAATGAAAACCTTCAGCAGCTGGATTTTCCCGCAGATTTACCTTCCTATGAAGAAACTGAAAAACTTTGTCAAAAAATAAATGACCTTACTCTAAAACTGGAAGGCAATTATCTTTATAACACAATTCCTGTAAATCAAATTAGAAATATGGAAGCCTGGGCTTACATAAAGTCTCAGGAAGGCAAAAAAACTATCATTATTGAAAATGCAGATAGAATGCAAAACAGTGTAAGAAATGCTATCTTAAAAATCCTGGAAGAACCTCCTGCCGATTGTGTATTCATTTTACTTACTTCAAGAAAAAATGCAGTTTTACCAACCATATTGTCTCGAGTTAGAAATTATTCCTTTAATGACCGTTTACCTGAACATCAGCTGGAAGTAATAAACAGAGTATTCCATAATGAATCATTTAAAGACAGTCTTACTGAATATCTTTTGAACTATCTTCCAGTGCCAGTATATAAAATAAGAGAAATTGCCCTTAAAGATTATTATGAAAATATTCTAACAGGAAACATACCTGTAGCTTCCGAAATTGTAAAATCGGCAAATAATTTTGAACCAAAAATAGAATTGAAATTATTTCTTACAGCCATAGCCCAGAATCAAAAAACTTTGCTAAAAACGCCACAGGGTTGTGAAGCTGCATCTCAACTGGTAAAAGCGCTTCAAAATTGCTGGGATAATGTAACAACTTTGAATCAGTCTACAGGTGCGGCTTTGGAAGTGCTTACAAGAGAAATTAGTAAAATAAACGCAACTAATTCCCGAATATTGTCAAAATCCTTGTAAGATTATTCTTAGAAAATGCCATAAGAAAAACAGATAAGGGACATCAAAATGAATGGATATGTAAAAAAAGCTTTTAAAAAGGCCTCTAAACTTTCAAATGAGCAGCTTCGAAATATTCTTGATGATTTGATGGAAGAAAACGAAGTTCTTTATTCTGTTCTGGAATCTATTACTACAGGCCTTATGATTCTGGATAACAATTTCTGCCTTTTACGGAGCAACGCCATTACCGAAAGCCGAGTGTCATTTTTGGTGCATCCTTCCGATCCAAAAGTTTCTTCAATGAAGGTATGGGAAATACTTAATGATGAAGAAATTGCTCAGTTTTTCAAAAATTGTGAAGAAAAAGAAATAACCAACAGCTCCGATGAGTTTTCTATTGCTACAGAAGGTGGAACTGTTCGTTTTTTGAACATTATTATGACACCTCTCATTCATAAAGGAAAACTTGCAGGAAGAATAATTCAAATACGGGATATTACTGAAAAAAAGAAACAGGAAGTTATTCTTCATCGTATGGAAAATATGGCAAATCTTACAAATCTTGCCGCTGGTATGGCCCATGAAATAAAAAATCCACTGGGAGCTATAAGCATTCATATTCAGCTGATACAGAAGGCTCTGGCTAAAGCTCGAGAAAATGAAAATGTACTTCCTCCAAAAAAGTTTGTAGAAGACCATATTGATGTTATAAATGAAGAAATTGAGCATCTTAATAAGCTGATTATGGATTTTCTTATGGCTGTTCGTCCTGTAAAAGCCACTTTGGAATTAAAGAATCCAACACGACTTATAAAAGGCATTGTAGATTTTATTACTCCAGAGTTTACCAGTAATAATATTAAGGTTAATTTTACGGCATCAGAAAAGGAAGTAAAGATTCTTCTTGATGAAAAACTGTTTAGAGACATTATAGTGAATCTTGCACAAAACTCACTGGAAGCCATAAAAACTAGATTTAATATAACCAAGGATTCTGCAGAAGCTTCTACAGAAAATGAATGGAAAAATTGCTCTGAAAAGAGTCCTTTTTTTGACATAGAAGCTTTCTGTAATGAAAATAAATATATTTTACGAATTAGCGATAATGGTTGCGGAATGAACAGCGAAACTGTAAGTAAAATATTTGAGCCATACTATACAACAAAAGCAAATGGTACAGGTTTAGGAATGACTATGGTTTATAAAATTGTAAAAGAGTTTTCTGGTGAAATACGAGTTAAATCTGAAGAAAATGTGGGCTCTTCTTTTACAATGGTTTTCCCAATTCCTCAAAAAGATAAAAAGCTTTTGTCTGCAAAGGCGTAATCATTTTTTAGATTTTCCGGAGGTTTTTATAATGTTTACAATTCTTACAATAGATGATGAAGAAAATATCCGTAATGGACTTGCAGATAACTTTGAACTGGAAGGCTACAATGTGGAAAAGGCCGCTAATGGAAAACAGGGGCTGGAAATTGTAGATAAAGGTGGAATTGATCTAGTTATTACAGATTTACGAATGGACGGTATTCCTGGAGAAGAAGTTGTGCGTCAGGTTACAACAAAATATCCTGGCATTCCAATAATTGTATTAACTGGTCATGGTAGTATTGATGATGCCACGGCCGCAATAAAATGTGGAGCTTTTGATTTTCTTACAAAGCCTTTAGATTTGGATCACTTGAATCTGGTGGTAAAGAATGCTCTAAAAGGTAGAGTACAGGCTTTAAAGATTTCTGAACTTCAGGAAAAATTAAAGAAAACTGCTAATTCCGATGAAATGATTGGAAAATCTGCGGAATTAAATAAAGTTCGTTCCATTATACAAAAAGCGGCTCCTTCAAAAGCTTCTGTTTTAATTACGGGAGAAAGTGGTGTTGGAAAAGAGCTGGTGGCAAGAGCAATTCATAATAATTCTGGAAGAAAAGAAAAACCTTTAATTTCTGTTCATTGTGCGGCATTATCGGAATCTCTTTTGGAAAGCGAATTGTTTGGACACGAAAAAGGAGCTTTTACGGGAGCAGAAACTACACAAAAAGGTCGCTTTGAATTGGCTAATGGGGGAACAATCTTTCTTGATGAAATTGGTGAAATAAATCTTAGCACACAGGTAAAGCTTCTTAGGGTTTTGCAGGATAGAAAAATTGAACGGGTTGGTGGTGCAACGCCTATAGATATTGATGTACGAGTTGTGGCGGCTACCAATAAAAACCTTGAAGAGGAAGTAAAAGCGGGTCGTTTTAGGGAAGATTTATTCTATCGATTAAATGTTGTTCGTATACAGATGCCTTCTTTAAGGGAACGAAAAGATGATATTCCACTTTTAATGCATTCTTTTTTGAAAGAGTTTAATATTGAAAACGAAAAAAACATTACAGGTTTTGATAATCGTTCTAAGGCCGCTATGATTAAATATTCTTGGCCGGGAAATATTAGGGAACTTAGAAATTGTGTTGAAAGTGCTGTAGTTATGTGTAATGGCGAAGAAATAAAAATTGAAGATTTGCCAAACTCTGTTCGTGAAAAAGGCGAAGAAAAAAATATTTCCATTCCATTAGGCATAAGTATGGACGAAGCGGAAAAAATTATTATTCAGGAAAATCTGGCGGCAAACAATGGAAATAAAACTAAAACCGCTGATGTTCTGGGTATTGGTAGAAAAACTTTGCATAGAAAATTGGATGAATGGGGAATGAACACAGATTCTGACCCTTCTGATAAAGATTAGCAATTAGAGACTTTCTTACTTTTTTTCTTGAAGCCATTGTTCCAGCTGATTATAGGCATTGGTAATTTTTTCTGTCTGTTTTTGCCGTAAAGTGTATAGGATTTTTGGATTTTCTATTTTTGAATGCACTTTGTCTGGATGATATTTTAAAAGCAGCTGATGGTATTTTTTTCGCAATTCTTCTTCTGTAAAAGGAAAGGTCATTTCCAATGCTTTTAATGGATTTTTAAGTTCTTCAGGTATTTCTGATGGTGAATTATTTTGAGTTTCTGTTGTAATGCTGAAATTATTAGGATTTTGTTCTGACTTGTGTGAATCTATAGAGGAATCTGGATTTTTGTTTTCCGGGGCTGTTGTGCTTTTTTGAGGAATTGCTTGGTTTTCAAGAACTTCATTGAGTAAATCGCCCAATTTGCCGTAAAAATCTGCCATTCAAAACTCCAACCATAAAAAAGGGATGTTCAAAATCAGTTGCGTACTTTGTTGAAAAAATAGGCAATTGTATTTTAAATCATCCCTTTTATAAAACTAATTAGCTACAGTTTATTAGATTTCTGTTCCTGCTGGAATTGTTGCACCTTTACGAATAACAATAATTCCGTCTGCACTGTAGAAAGAACCGTGGTCGCCGTCTTCGTATTTGCGTCCTGTTACACCAATTTTACAGTTGTCACCGATTTTTGCATTTTTATCGATGATGGCATTGGCAATTTTACAATTTTTACCAATTCCTGTGCATGGTTTTCCTTCTGCATGGTTTTTCTTCTTTTCGTCTTCGTCATCATAATAGTCGGCACCCATCATAATAACGCCGTCAAGTTCTGTACCGTTTTCGATAATTGAACGAACACCAATTACAGATTTATTTAATTTACATTCTGTAATGATACAACCTTCTGATGTAAGTGACGAAGTAATGTCTGCCTTATTGATTTTTGAAGGTGGAAGATTACGCATGTGTGTATAGATTGGAGAAGTGTTACCATAGAAATCGAATGCTGGATAAGGTTCTGTAAGTGCAATGTTTGCATCGTAGAAACTCTTGATTGTTCCAATGTCTTCCCAATAGCCGTCGAATACATAAGAACAGATTTTTTTCTTACCGATTGCCAATGGAAGGATTTCTTTACCAAAGTCGGTGTATTTTTCGTTTTCGCCAAGTAAGCATTCTTCCATGGTGTCTGCATTGAAGATGTAAATACCCATAGAAGCAAGGTATTCTTTTTCTGCTGGAAGTGAACCACGGGCTTCTTCTGGGATTTTCCATGCATCAATGTTCATATCTGGCTTTGGTTTTTCCATAAACTCTTTTACACAAGAGTTCTCATCAATTTTCATAATACCAAAACCAGATGCATCATGGCGGTTTACAGCTGTTGTGGCAATTGTGATTTCTGCTCCAGATTTAATGTGAGCATCCATAAAGGCGCGCAAATCCATTTTGTAAAGCTGGTCGCCAGAAAGAATTACATAATGAGTTGGTTTCTGTGATTTGAAATGGATAAAGTTCTTTCTTACAGCGTCTGCAGTTCCTTCATACCATCCAGAATGTTCAAGAGTCTGTTCAGCCGCAAGAATCTCTACGAATCCGCCTGAGAAACGGTCAAAGTTGTAAGAATTAGTAATGTGCTGGTGCAAAGATGCAGAGTTGAATTGTGTTAAAAGATAAATCTTTTTGTAACCAGAGTTTATACAGTTTGAAAGTGGAATATCAACAATGCGATATTTTCCTCCAAATGATACTGCTGGTTTAGAGCGTTCCTTTGTAAGTGGATAGAGACGAGTTCCTTTTCCACCACCTAAAATAATAGATAAAACCTTTGGTTCTTGTGCCATAAAATGACTCCTTTTATGTAGTAAATATATTTAACAATTGTATTTATTCTTTATTATAAGTCTGAAAGTTCAAAAATGGAAGAATTAGTTTTGAGATTTTTTTGTGAATTAAATACTTGCAACTAAATATAATAATTTGTTATATATGATAAATAATGAATTTTATAATATAATATATTCTAAAACAATAATATTAAAATGAGGTTTTTAAATGAGTAAGAATGTGATTGTAAAAAAGGCGCTTTTTATTATGCTTCTTGTATTAGGATTCTTTGGGTGTAAAATTGAAGTTCCTGCTGCATCTTCCAATGATAATGGCTCTGGCCCTAATAGTAGTAATAATAATGAGTCAGGAGGTGGAAATTCATATAATTCTGGTATTTTGCAGGTAACAAATAAGACTCAATATGATGTAAGAGTATATTTACAATCCATAAAATATTCAGATCCTTGGTTGGAAATTCCTGCAGGCAGAAAAGATTCTAGTTCATTACTTGTTTCAAATGATGAAATGGGCGATCCTGTCTATATAGAATATATATATAACATTGGAAATATTAAGGTTCCATATTTTGATATTTATGATCCTAATTGTTTGAAAACTTGTATGATTAGAAAAGATGAAGTCTTTGATATAACTTTACCAAAGATTTCAACTTTTTCAACAAAAGAATCATTGTTGTTAGTTCAGAATGATTCCAATGAAGAAATATTTTTGAAAGAAGGTGCTGAATTTCTTTCTTACGGGAATAATGGTGATAAAAATTCATCTGGATCAGAAGCAAATGTTCGAATTAAACCAAATGATTATAAAGCATACGCTTTTTCCTCAATAAAAAATCTTGACAGACTCCAGATTGGTACAACTGTATTAAACACTTGCAAATTACCATTCAGTAAATATGAAAAAGCAAAAATCTACACTGTAAGATATACTGGAGAGGATGTTCAGTTGATTTCTATTTCTCCATTGGATGCAGATAGTCAGTCTAAAATGTGGTCAATTCCTTTATCACAAGCAAAAGGAAAAACTTTAATGGCTGGAAAATTTGGACCAAGAGAAAATGCAGAAGATGGTTATGTTTTCTTTGGTAAACAGATATA
>JAKSTL010000120.1 GCA_024402595.1 Treponema sp.
TTTTTAGATTTAAAAAACTCAATATATTTTGAGCGAAGTTCATTAGCGTTCATAACCTATCATTATATTGAAAAAACTTGGTTAAATCAATTGAGAAATCAAGCCCCCGTAAGACTACCAACTCTTTTTATAATGATTGAACTTCCTATTTTTTTTATAAACTGCATATTGTTTCAACAATCGAGGATTTATAAAAACCGTTTGTGTAAGCAAACATGTATATAAAGGGCTATCCAAAAAGTTTTAGCAATACAGTCGTTGAACTTGACGAAATATCCTTTAACACTATATATGGTGGTTTCGAGAACCTCAACCACCGCTAAACTTACTTATTGGACATCCCCATTAAAACCTTCCTTAAAATATAAAAAAATCTTGCCTAACTAAAATCTAATCAAACTTTTTCCAGTTCTTAATATAATCGCCGTGTTTATCGGTATATTTTCCGCAAAGAGACAAAATAAAAGTTACCAAAAGCCAGATAATTTCAATGAACAGTCCAATCAATCCCGCAACAATAGGAATCAGATTTAAATCTGACAATTTTGTTGATGGATATACCGAAACAACAATCATTCCACCTAAATACAATAAAAAAGAAACTACAAACAAAACAATTCTGGCAATTCCTTTTTTAATTTTACCAGCATAAAAATCCTGAACCCCAAGATACCCGAAAAGTCCACTGTAAAGACTTAGAGCCAAACGACTTTTTTGAGAAACGCCTGCATTATTTTTATCTTTATTGTTCATAATCTAACCTCTTGCTTTATAACACAAATAAATCACATTGGTTACAGTTTCCGTTTTCTAAAAAATCTGCTATTATTCCACTATGAGTGAAAGATGTATCCGATGTTTTAAACCCCTAAGCAATTGTCTTTGCAAATATACCAAAGAAATTAATACAGGCATTAAGTTTGTATTATTAATGCATCCAAAAGAAGCTAAACGGCAAAGGACAGGAACAGGAAATCTTGCACATATTTCATTAAAAGATTCAGAAATAATTGTTGGATTAGATTATTCTAAAAACTCTCGCCTTCAACAATTGTTACAAGATCCAAAATATTTTCCTATGATGATGTATCCCGGAGAAGATGCATGGACCGCAAAAAAAGAAGGTTTTGCAGAAGCATTGCAAGGAAAAATTCCTTTAATTTTAATTTTGGATGCAACCTGGTTCTGTTCAAAAAAAATGATTGAACATAATCCTTTTTTGCTGGAGTTACCCAGAGTTTCTTTTTATGGAAATTATCAATCGATTTTTACATTTAAGCACGAACCAAAGCCAGAATACATTTCTACTATTGAATCCTGCTATTATTTCATCAAGGAAATGCAGGAAAACGGATTGGAAGAAAAATCTATAAATCCAGAACCTTTGATGGATGTGTTCAAAGAAATGATAAAGTTTCAACTACAGGCAGAAAATGAACGCATATTGGGAATAAGACCAAACAGCCACAATTACGATTCTCACTACAACAAATTAAGAGAAATACCACAATTTTAGTTTGTTATTATTGATAAAACGAACAAAGCCTACAATTTCGGAACCTACAAGATTAATTATAAGGTTTTACTCCCACAACCTCGTATTCTCCGTTAAGAAGTCCCAGCATTGCCTTTAATGAAAAATCACAACGCCAGCTGTAACCAAGCAGAATTGTTTCAGCCCAAGACAATCTTTCGGAAATAACAGGCGACATTGTGGATAAAACAATCACTCTTTTATTTGCATTTTTAAAGTACTCCGCAATTTTTGCATGATTTTCGCAAGAAACACAAATAATTATAGTATCGTAACCAGCCGCCATGGTAGCAAGTTTGTCTTTTACCCATTGAGTTTCATTTGGTCCTGGCTCATAAGAAAAACGGAACTCACTGGCATTAGGGTAACGGGCTTTTCCCGCTTGAAAAAAACTATCAATTGAACCCATTAAAAGAATGCGACCCGCCCTATTTTTATTTAATGGCAATTCGCCTTCCTTCTCAATAGTAATAGAACGACAAGCCTGTTCCAAAAAAAACTTTTCACCTTCTTTATCAGGAATACTTTGAGCTAAATCATCTGGATCAGGATATAAGGGAGCTGGAGTAGAAACATTATTTTTGTAATAATCCAATTTAGTTTTAATTACTCTATAAGCAGAGTTTTTTACCTGCTGATAAAACTTCTCATCAACAGACATCAGTTCAAGATTTTTCTTCCATAAAGCTTCATTTAGACGGGCAGTTGTAGAAGAAAGAATAATATCATTTCCAGCTTCAATAGCTAGTTTAAATGCATTGGACAAAGAACCCGCATAAGAAGTTGCACCCGTCATCATCATATCATCAGTGATGATTAATCCTTCATAACCAAGCTGATTTCGTAGCAATTCTGTTAGAAAATATTTAGACAAAGATGCAGGAGCTCCACTTGGTTCAATCTGTGGATAACTTAAATGACCAGACATAACTGCTGGAACATTTTCTTTAATCAGGTACAAATAAGGAACAATTTCTCGGTTTTTAAAAGTTTCAAAATCAATATTGATAACAGGTAATTTCCCATGAGAATCTGCGTTTGTATCTCCGTGGCCTGGAAAATGCTTTACAGTAGGAATTACACCAGCGGCAAGACTTCCAGAAGCAAACATCGTACCTAAAATACCAACTTTATCGGGATCATCACCAAAAGAACGGGTTCCAATAATTGTAGACTCATGATCGGTAAACAAATCAACTGTTGGCGCAAAGTTCATATTTATACCAAGCGCTTTGATTTCTCTAGAAATATAATAAGCCGTATACCAGGAATCTGCAGGATAACCAGAAGCCCCAATTGCCATATTTCCCGGCGTAATGGAGGTATCACCTTTTACATGACGAATCCATCCACCTTCCTGATCTGTTGCTACAAAAAGAGGTATCTGGAATCGACCACTATATGATTTTTTTTGAAGATAAGTTATAGATTTTGCAACCTGCTTAATATCATCTGTATTCCAGCCGAATACTTTTACACTACCAAGGCCTCTGTCCACCCACTGACATAAAAGTTCAGAAGGCTCTGCACCCGCCCAACCAAACATCAGAATTTGAGAATAAAGCTCTTCGTCCGTCATCTGATCTACAATTTTTTTTGCAAGAACATCATTTGGCAGATTCGACCAAAAGCTTATATCTTCCTGTATCTGCTGATTATTCCGATTTCCCGACTGTGTTTTAACAGAAATAGTTTGACCATACAAAAATCCCGTTTCAAAAAGAGTAAAAACGAAAATAAAACAAAGCGAGAAAAGTTTTTTTATAAAAATCTGGCTGGAAGTAATTTTGTGCATTTTCAAGACTTATTTCTTCAAGGTTTATTTATTGAGCATTTCTTTTACAGAATTAGCAGCAATAGCACCATCTGAAACCGCAGTAACAATCTGGCGGAAAGGTTTTGCCCTAACATCACCGGCAGCAAAAAGTCCTGGAATAATAGTTTCCATTTTTTCATTTGTAAGAATATAACCAGAATCATCTTTTGGCAGCATTTCCACCAAATCTGTTTGAGGCAACATTCCTGTAAAAATGAACACTGCATCACATGCCAAATCTGTAACTTCTCCGGTTTGAACATTTTCCAATGTAACCGACTGAACTTTTCCACTACCGTTTATGCTTTTTATCACAGAATTATAAACAGGTTGAACGCCGCAAGACAACATTTTATCTACTACAGCTTTTTGAGCTCTAAAAGTATCTCTTCTGTGAATGATTGTAACATCCTTTGAAATAGAAGAAAGATAAATGGCTTCGGAACAAGCAGAATCACCACCGCCAACAACTACAATCTTTTTGTTTGGAAAGAATGGACCATCACAGACTGCACAATAAGATACGCCCCGTCCAGTTAATTCTTTTTCACCAGGAACACCAAGATTTCTATGAATGGCACCTGTAGCTATAAGAAGGGCTGGTGCTTTGTAAACTGTTGCTCGGGTTTTTACCACAAAATCACTACCCTGTTTATCGATTGACAGAACCTGAGAAGAAGATGTGGCTTCTTCAATTTGAGCACCAAAAGCTTTTGCCTGATTCGCAAGATTTTCAATAAGTTCATTACCACTTACAGATGGGAAAAGGCCCGGATAATTTTCTAATTCTGTAATCTGCATTATCTGGCCACCTACAGAGGCTGCTTCCAAAACAATGGTTTTTAAACCACTTCGAGCAGCATATTGAGCAGAGGCTAAACCTGCAGGACCAGCGCCTATAATAATATAATCAAAAATCATTTCATTCATAGACTTTTGATTATATCAGATTTTAGACACGGTGTACACGCAGAAGAAATGGAAAATGTTGTATGAATTAATTAAACAATGTGGAAGGATTTACGGTTTTTCCGTTTTTATACACTGTAAAATGAAGATGAGGACCAGTACTTAAGCCTGTACTTCCAACTTCCCCAATTTTTGTTTTTGTATAAACGAAATTACCTTTTTTACAGGTGATTTTACTCATATGTCCGTACAATGATTTATAGCCCGAATGATGAGTAATAATTACATAATTTCCGTATGTTGCATTGTAACCTGCGGCAGAAACAATTCCGTCCAAAGCTGCATAAATAGGAGTTCCAGCAGCAGTAGCCATATCCATTCCACTATGAAAGGATCTTTTCCCTGTACTAAACGGAGAATCACGCCAACCATAGGGAGATGAAAGCCAATAACGACTGTGCAGAGGATTATGGAATAAATCGCCATTAATTTCCTGTCTTGTAGCCCAATCCAATACTGCATCAGGAACAAAAACAGAAGAACCTGCAGAAAATGAAGTTTCCAGCGGAACAGAATTAACCAAAGCACATTTTTCGGCATCAATATCATATTTTTTTGCAATAGTTGCAGGTGTTTCGCCGTTTGCCTTTACGGTATACAAAATACCAGGCATAGAAGGAATCTTTAAATATTGTCCTGGCTGAATGAGTCTAGATTGTTTAATATTATTTATACTGATGATTGTATCCTGAGTTACTCCATAATCATCTGCAATAAAGCCAATCATATCACCTTTTTTTACACGATATGTCTGATAAGTTAAAACTGCGGGTTCAAGAACATAAAGCTCATCAGCGGCTAGATTTTCAGCCATTGCAATTGTTTCCGGGGCATTTTCATCCTTCACAGAAACCCCAGTCAGAACACCGTCTTCTAAATTACTTTCTGAAAGCATTGATGCTAATTCGTCTTCCACACCAACTGAACTGGAAGATGATTCATAACCACCAATACCACGACCTTCCGCTACTGTTTTTTTAATTCCGTTGTAAGACAAAACAATGACTGCGGTAAAAATTACACCAAAAGAAAAACTAAACAGAGTGGTTACAATTATTTTTGAGACTTTAGATTTAAATAACTGGTTATACCAATTCCTCACGCCTAGAATAATACCATGTTTCATGAAAAATGTACCCCTCTATTTTTTCTTAATTCCAATTAAATAAGTTTCAAAAGATTCTGCACGACAAGCTTCTGGTTTAAAACCTCTGGCGGTTGTAAAGATTTCACGCATAGATTTCAATATTTTCTGCTGATCTCCATTTTGAAAAATCTTCACCGCAAAATTACCGCCTTGTTTTAGCATGGACTGGGCATACCAAACTGCCATTTCTACCAATTGTTCGGATCTTGCTGTATCTATCATTCTGTTACCAGTGGTTTTTGGAGCTGCATCACAAACTACTAAATCGTAAGGTCCATTATCTTTTATTTGTTTACGGATTTCGGGAGCGTTTAAATCTCCTTGAATGAAGGTTAAATTGTCGCCTTTTACGGTTTTTGAAAGAGGATTCAAATCACAAGAAACGACTTTTCCTGTACCTTCCATTTGGCGTAAAAGAAAAACGGTCCAACTTCCTGGAGCCGCACCTAAATCAAGAACTGTGTAATTTTTTTTAATCATTCCAAACTTTTCGTCAATTTCTTTAAGTTTATACACGGATCTAGCTGGATATCCTTCTGAAAATGCTTTTTGCGACCAGTAATCCGGTTTTTCGTAACTATTTGATGGCATATCTTCATTTTCGGCAGAATCGTTTGATGGCATAATAAAAAAAACTAATAATGTAATTCTTTAATTGATAATCTATAGTTTCTGCACTATAATATAGGGGATTTTGCCTATGCAAAACTTTAAAAAACTATATTGAGGTAATCAAATGACATTTGGACATTTTGATGATGCTAATCGTGAGTATGTAATTACTACTCCACGCACCCCATATCCTTGGATTAACTACCTTGGAACTCAGGGGTTTTTCTCTTTAATTTCTAATACTGCCGGTGGATACAGTTTCTACAAAGATGCTCGTCTTCGCCGTATTACTCGTTACCGCTACAACAATGTACCTATTGATATGGGCGGACGATATTTTTATATCAATGACAATGGAACAATTTGGAACCCTGGTTGGTCTCCAGTAAAAACAGAACTTGATGCCTACGAATGTCGCCATGGTATGGGCTACACTGTAATCACTGGTAAAAAGAATGATTTGAAAGCTGAAGTTACTTTCTTTGTTCCACAGGATTACGATGGAGAAGTTCAGCAGGTTGTTCTTACAAACGAAGGCAAATCTGACAAAACTTTCAAAT
>JAKSTL010000121.1 GCA_024402595.1 Treponema sp.
TTAGACAATAAAATTCTATTTTGAATTTTTCTGTAGTAATGGGGGACAGACCCCTAAATTACTGAAATTAAAAACCTAGCAAGAATTAATTGCGTTAGGCTATGGAAGGGTGCGTGTTTGCGAAAGCAAACTAAGCAGCCACCGCAGGGGACAGTTCTCTGAACTGGCACCGAGGAGGCCGCGCGTTAGCAAGCCCTGGAACAGCCGACCTGCTTTAGCAGGTAACGCCCATAAAAAAACGCCCGCCTCCACAAAGATAACGAATGTTGGAGTTCAAAGGGGACAGACCCCTGTTGTGTATCCGCAAATTAAATTTACGTTTACAATCATTATTAAAGATTTTACTGATCTTGGTGCTTATAAAAGTGTAAAAGTTATCTTAACTCGCTTTGAAAAAGAGCATCTCATTAAGCGAGAAATTGATGGACTTTATTCCAAACCTGAATATTCTGAGTTTTTGCAAGAGTTTGTTGCTATTCCAATTGATGACATTGCCATTCAATTGGCAAAAAAATTTGCCTGGCATATTTCCCCTACTGGAAATACTGCCCTAAATAAATTAAAACTATCAACACAAGTTCCAGCACATTATGTATATCTTAGCGATGGACCATATAGAGAATATGATATAAATGGAACGAAATTAGAATTTAAACATACAAACAATAAAATGATTTCTACTTTGTCAGATAAGTCTAATACCCTTGTACAGGCTTTAAAATCCTTGGGCCAGGAAAATTTTAACGAACAGGTAAAAGAAACAATCAGGCAACAGTTTTCAAAACAAGACATATTGTTAATTCTGAAAGAAACACAGTACGTTACATCGTGGATTTATGAGTGCATAAAAGATATTGCAAATTTTAATATAGAAGGAAAACTTTTAAGGAAGGAACTATGACATATTGTGGAATTGAGTGTTGTAAAGATTGTAGTAGACTCGCTGAATGTGGTGGTTGTGAAAAATGTAAAGGGCATCCATTTGGGGGAAGCTGTGTTGCGGAAAGAAACAGGGATTTTTCTGAATTAAAAAGAACTTTAATGGCGGAAATAAATGCACTGGGGATAAACGGTCTTGAAGTAAAAGATTTGTATTTGTTGAGCGGTGCTTTTGTGAATCTTGAGTATCCTTTGGCTAATGGAACTACAGTTAAATTTTTAAATGATAATGATGTGTATCTTGGGAATCAAATTGAAAAACAGGGATCGGAGCGTTGTTATGGAGTTGTGGCCAATGAAGATTTTATTCTTGTAAGTGAATATGGATGCAGCGGAATTGAACCAGAACTTGTTCTTTACAAACGCAGATATTAATATAGTGATAAATTGAGAATAACATACTTCAGGAAATCCTTATATGCTTAAAACTGTTACCCTAATCAATAAGAATTGATGTTAAAAACGGGGCGTTGCGGGGAAACAAACTCGTTTGTTTCCCCGCTAGAAGGGGTGGCGGAAGACAGCGGTTCCTGAGCTTGTCGAAGGACGCTGGCTGAAGACAGGGGAAGGCTTTCCCCTTATTTCAAAATAGTTATTTATAGAAAAAAACGCCACATTTTTAATTTTGTAGTATAATGTTTATATAGCTGACTTTTATGAAACATTATATTCATCCTAAGTGGGTTAAAAGCATTCTTTTTAGTTTGATAATTTTCTTATTGTTTTTAACTTCGGGATATGCGGAAGAAAATAAAACTGTTCGAATTGTGTGTTCGGTTATGGACACTTCAAGTACGGGTTACAAGTCTGGTTATTCTTATGAATATTATCAGCGTATTGCTTATCTTACTGGCTGGAAGTATGAGTATGTTTATGCAGACTTTTCAACTGCGCTTCAAATGCTAAAAAATGGTGAGGTTGATATAAAGGATAACCTCTCTTATACGGATGAACGAGCGGAATTTATATCATTCCCGGAATATCCGCAGGGAAAAGAAGTTTATTATCTTTTTACATCCATAAACAATCAGGATTCATTACAGGAAAAGCTTGAAAATCTTAATGGGAAAAAGGTTGCGGTTTCAAAGGGAAGTTTTCAGGAAAAAGCTTTTAAAAAATGGCTTGCACAACATAATTTGAATGTTGAAATTGTTGAAACAACTGGAAGCAGTGCTACTTTTGACGCTTTAAATAAAGGGGAAGTTTCGGGCATTGTTTATCCTGGTACAAATGATGCTCGTGGCTATGTTCCTATTGCGAATATTGGTAATTCAGATTTTTACTTTGGAGTAAATAAAAATCGTCCTGATATTCTTGATGAGTTGAATGAAGCTCTTAGAAGAATCCAGACTGCGAATCCAAGTTTTAATGATGATTTGTATAATAAATATGAATCTTTTGATGTAGCTTCACTTATTCTTACTGAAGAAGAACACGAATATGCTAATAATCTTCAAGAGATAAAAGTTGGCATTCTGGATGATTATCTGCCATTTTCTACTGAAGAAAAAGGGGAAGTTCTTGGTGTAATTACATATATTGCAGACTGCATTAAGGAAATGACTTCTGGTTCACATAATCTGCAAATAACTTACAAAACATATCCAACTTATTTGCAGATGATTCAGGGGTTAAACAATAAGGAAGTTAATCTTGTTTTTCCAGTTACAAGTGATTTTTATTATGCTGAACTTAACCAGATTTTGGAATCGGTAGAAGTATTTGAGCTTCCAATGTCTTTTATTTATCGCGATTATAATGAAAATGTAACTTCTAAAATTGCTGTTACAAAGCATTCTCCTTCTCAGCGAATTTATGTAAATAATAATTATCCTGACAGTGAAATTATAGAATTTGATGGTCCTGAAGAATGTTTTGAAGCAGTTCTTGATGGCAGGGCAACTAGTACGATATTCAACTCATTCCGTGCAGAGTACTTCTTCAATACAACAAAATTCTGGACTTTAAATGAAATCTCTTTGCCACAGCATGCTTCTATGTGTTTTGCGGTAAATAAGGAAGACAGAACTTTCTTAAGTATTCTCAATAATCAGATTTTAAGAATTGATACCAACGAACTTATTAATAGAACTTATGATTATCTGAAGGTAATGAATACTTATACTGCAGAAGATTTTATACGGGAACACAGGGGAATATTTTTCTTTGGAAGTTTGATTATTATCTTTTCTGTAATTATCATTCTTGTGAACAGTATTATTCGTGAACGGAAACATAAAGAGGCTCTTACAAACAGTCTTTTTATGGAAACAAAACATGTTTTGGCTCGTCTTGCAATTGATGAAGCAATGGAATCTGGAAGTTGGGAAATGGAATTTGATAATGAAGGCAATTTCTTAAACTGCCATTGGTCAGATCAGTTTAGACGACTTCTTGGCTATACGGACGAAAATGATTTTCCAGATAAAATTGAATCTTGGTCTGATCTTATTGTTCCTGAAGATAAGGAATATGCGCTTCAAGTTCTTTTTGATTCTGCCATCGATACTATTGGTTCAAAGGGATACAATCTTGAACATCGCCTGATAACAAAAGACCGAGGAGTAAGATGGTTTAGAGCGGGTGGAAAAGCGGTTAAGAAAGTAGGTGAGGATATTATTATTTATTATGGTGCTTTCCAGGATATAAATGAAATAAAACTTGCTCATGAAAAAGCTTACAGTGATTCTATAAACGATTCTTTAACGGGATTAAAAAACAGGCGCGCGCATGATGCTTTTGTTGCAGAACTGGAAAAGGGCGAAAAACCGTTTATATGCGTTATTTCAATTGACTTGAATGGACTAAAAACTGTTAATGATGAGTATGGTCATGCCGCTGGAGATGAACTTATTTTTGGTGCGGGTGAATGTTTATCTAAGGCTTTTGAAGGAATTGGAAGCGTTTACCGTATGGGTGGCGATGAATTTGAAGTGCTTTCTACAGATTCTAATGTAGATTTTGATTCTGCTATTGGTAATCTTAAACAGATATGTAAAAACTGGCACGGAACTTTTGTAGAAGAGTTAACAATGTCTATAGGTGTTGCATCTGGCGAAAATGTTGACAGTTTGCTTTTTGACGAACTTATTAAAACTGCTGATGAACGAATGTATGAAGATAAACGCCTGTTCTATGAACAAACCGGCCGAAACAGACGCAAGCAAAGATAAACATGAGTTTTACAAGAGTTTTGAGCAATTTTGCCTGAAACAATTTTTTATTGAACCGATGTTGGCCATGGATATGATTGGATGTAAATAGCGGGTGCGGGCGAGGGGAAGGCGTTCCAAAAGCGGGGAAGTAAACAATGTCCATTTTTAAGTCGGATGATTTTGACAGCACAGGATTATCATACAAAAATTATATGGTACCTGTTGTAACTGATTATGATTATTGATCTTATTTTTGAGAGTTTTTTAATTTTATTCTTCAAACCAATTTTCTATCATTAATGAAGAAACTTCTTTTATATCTTCAAAATCTTTTACATTGCGGGTAACAAGCACCAGATTATTTGCAATTGCAGTTGCCGCAATCATGGAATCTACCAAAGGAGCTCTTTTTCCTTTTTGCTCAAGTCGTTCACGAATATCTGAATGAATCCAGCTGGCGTGAAGGTCAAAAGGTATGATTTCGTAATTTGCCTGAATGAAGTCCACATAAAAAGAAAAAAGATCATCTCGCTTCTTACATTTTGGCATTTTTTTTACACCATAAAGCATTTCTTCAAAAGCGACAGATGCAACCGTAGAAATATTTTTACTCTCCTGAATTCTTTTTACTACATCCAGATTTGGTTTGGGCTTTGTTATTTCTGAAACAATATTGGTATCAAGTAAATAAATTGGATTCATCATTCAAAATCCTCAGGGTGACGGATATCAGGTTCTATTGTCCTTTTGATATTGAAGATTTCATCAATTTCTTCATTTGTTGTAGTAGATAACCAATCGTTGGCATTTTCCCGCCAATCCATCAGTTTTTCCATGAAAATCTGACCTTCGCTCTTCTGTTCCTGAACAATGTCTTCTTCCGAAACAATACGGGCAACTGGTTTTCCGTGACGAGTAATCTGAACTGTTTCCCCGCTTTCTACAAGATGAATAAAATATGGAAGTCTGTTTTTTACATCAAAAATTGGAACTGTTGTCATCTGCCACCTCTCATTAATAATAGTAGATAAAATCAACTGTGTCAAAAATATTCCTATAATATGTAAAATATGGCTATAATATTATAATAATTCCACAAAGTTCTATTGTGCCAAATGTGTTAATGTAAAATTGTGTTAACTTTATTTTTCTTGTGGTAATTTTGACAGTGTTTTTTGAGACTCTTGAAGGGCGGGCAAGTTCACTAACCGAGACGCAGATTTAATTATCGCTAAACTTAGTTTTTAATAAGAAAAAATGCAAATCCGCAAAATCATTTTAAACCAATTTTGATACTTTTCTTCTATATATAATACCATTATTATAATCTCGTAAGATCTTAAAACTTAAAAATTAAAACTTAAAACGAGCGCTCGAAAATCAATATTTTTCGGAGGATAAAATGGAAAATATGCATCCACTTACAAAATGGGTTATAAACAAAATTGAAAAGGATTATAAAGACGATATTGCACTTTTGATTGGAATAAAAGGGCACTCTACAAATGGTGATGGCCACGGTGAATGTTTTGACTTTTTTGTTCCAGCAACAGAACGGGGAAATGAACTGACAGAAAGTTTTATCATTGATGGAGTAGGGCATGATTTGTATCCAAGGAGTTGGAATCGTCTGGAAGATTCTGTGAACTTAGATGATATGGCGCTTCTTTTGGATAAGGCAACAATTCTTTATGCCCGCAGTGATGATGATGTGAATCGTTTTGAAGATTGTAAAAACCGAATGTGGAAAAATCTGAAAAATGATTCTTTTGTTTATGCAAAGGCGCTGGAATATATGGACAAGGCTCTGGAAATCTACCGCACAATAATTTTTGAAGATAAATTGTACAGAGTTCGTTCGGAAGCTGATTGCATTCACGAGTGTCTTTCTAAGGCTGTAGCTTTTATGAACCACACTTATTCTGAATCGCCAATTTACAGCGAAAATCAGGCATACAATGGTCAGGAAGAAAACCGCCTTTATTATTGTCCTGAAATGAAGATTGTGCCGGACGGATTTTTTGCCAATGCACGAAAACTTTTGGAAGCAAAAGATGTGGATGTTTTGAAGGACACAGTTCTTGCTCTTCTTAAAACGACCCGTATTTTTGTTCTTGAAAGAAAACCTGTTGTGCCTGCCGAAAAGTCAGCAGAAAAAATCGATTTTCAAGGATTGGCAGACTGGTATCAGGAATTAAGTTTGACTTGGCGCCGAATCCGCTATTTTTGTGAAAACAATATGGTAGAAAAAGCTTATGTTGATGCCTGCTACTTACAGGAAGAGTTTTTGTATATTGCTAAAGAATACAAGATTGATGAATTAAATCTTCTTGATTCTTTTGACAAGGATAATCTTGCGCTGCTTGCAGACAGAAGTAATCAGCTGGAAAAGATAATTCAGGGAATCTTGGCTGGACATGGCATTAAGATTAATTCGTATGCTTCCGTAGAAGATTTTTTATCTAAACGCGGTTAGTCGCAGGAGAAGGCCTTGAAATATCGAAATGCAAGCGATATTTTTCCCGATGAATTGCTGGCGGA
>JAKSTL010000122.1 GCA_024402595.1 Treponema sp.
TAGACGCTGAGCGCTGCAAAGAAACTATTGAACAGCACTCAGAGCCTTTCTGTCAGATCCTTCCTTCCCTCCCGTTATTTTTAATCTATTGTGATATAAAACAGTTTTTAAGTGCAAACTACATAAAAAAAAACTTCCAGTCAGAAGGCGTCTGCCAGAACCGCTCGATAACTCGCTAGACACTGAGCACTGTATGGAAACTATTGAACAGCACTCAGAGCCTTTCTGTCAGCCGTCTTCTTCCTTTGCGTTTTTTAATGTATTGGGATATAAAAACTGTTTTTACAGGCAATCTACAAATAAAATAACTACCGGTCTGTAAGTCTCTGCCAGAACCGCTCACTAGTTCGCTAGACGCTGAGCGCTGCAAAGAAACTATTAAACAGCACTCAGAGCCTTTCTGTCACATCCTTCCTTCCCTCGCGTTATTTTTAATCTATTGTGATATAAAACAGTTTTTAAGTGCAAACTACATAAAAAAAAACTTCCAGTCAGAAGGCGTCTGTCTGAAGCGTTGTAAAAAAATTAGTCTTTTTCTTCGTTGTAAACTCGGATGTAATCTATTTGGAAATCGTGTACTGCGGTGTCTGTCCAATCTAAATCAGAATCCCAGCCACAATATTCTGGACGAAGTATAAAGCTAAAATCTCCAACAGGATTTCCATATTCTTCGGGCCAGACAACTGTTCTGAAAAGTTCGCCATCATAGAAAATATTCATTTTGAAATCTTCCCATACAGCCTGCATAATATGCCATTGATTATACCAATCATCATCAACTTCAATTCGTTTTAGATAGTCGGTTTCTTCGTTGTAATAATAGTCCGTAGTTTTATATATATCTTTAGTTGGATTATAAATATGCATTGATCCTAAAGGTTCAATAGTATTATCTTTACTTTTTATTTCTGCATAATCAACTTCGATAAAAGCCCATCCATTAGCGTTAATTTCAGTTTCTACAGCATCTGTTCTATGTCCAGTTTTCAATACTTCGAATAATGCGAATGAAACACCTTTAACTCTTGGCATTTTGAACTTAATTTCTACCAGTCCTTTTTTATGTGTATAAGGATATTTTATAGGATTACCAAACCATGAAGTATTAAAGCCATAAACTTCAGAATCGCGTAGATGAGCAGTACCATTTTCGTCTATCCAATGCTGCTCTGGCATGTGCAGAATTCCATCGTTTATGTATGTAGTTTTATTTACTTCTCTTGTTATGTTTTCTTTTATACTCCAATAAGTTTTATCCATATCATTTTCTATATTCTCCGCTGAAGCAGTCCATTTAGGAGCATACATTTCATAATCAAAAGTATCCTTGTCATTAAATTCCAAGAATTGCATTTGGTTCAAGCTGTGCCTGCATCTAGTCTACAGCTGGTTCAAGAGTAGTAAGAACTTCTTCTACTGACTGGAGGAATTCTGGTTCGTTAGCATTCTTTGCTTTAACGTCTTCCCAAACTCTCTTTACATAAGCGTTTTTCATACAATTAAGTCCTTGATAGGTTATCAAAAAAACTTCGCCTGTCAGTATAACACAAACAAAAAACATGAAAAAAAAACTATGTTTGTAAAAAACACACTTAATGACCAAAGTTATTTTTACAAACATAGCCTTTGTTTTAATATTTTTTTATAGAATCAAATCTTACATAACATTCATTGCAGAATTCAAAACACCTTCTGTCTTCAATTCTGTAACTTGTTCTGGTGAACTAAGATTTGCTTTATAGCTAGTAAAGTTTTCTGCGGTTTTTACAGTATAAATGATTGTTTCATCATCAAGCTCATAACCAAAGATTTCGCCTTCTGTAATAGAAGCTATTGTTTTTAATGCTGAATCTTCGTAGTAAACAACAGATTTTTTGTTCTCGCTCAAATATGCAACACCTTTTGAGCTTGTCTGAATTGTAAACTTGAACCAAGGATCATCTTCTGTACGTAAAAGACTTTCATCTGCAATAAAGAAATCATAAGCGTAGATTCCTGCATAAGCTGTAAAATCACCAAAAGCAGCTGGAGTTTCATTAAGATAGTTACCATTGTTATCCATGCAATGAACAGGTGCAGATTTTTTGTACTGAACTTTGTCATCATTTTCATCATAGATATATCCTGTCATCCAGATTCCATCGCTAGCTACTCGTGTAATTCCACCACCTTCTCTCATTTTTTCAAGATAATTTTTATCAGCAGCACTTTCTACAGTATCACCAGTAACTTTATCAATGAACATAGAATTAATTGGAAGTGACCTGTAAGCTCCATTATTTGGATCTGAAACACCTATTTTATCTCTGTCGCATGCAATCCATGGTAAAACCCAGAAAAGTCCTTTGTTACTAAAAACATGTTTTACTGCAGCTCCATCACATAAAGGATTTCCTTCTGAATCTTCCTTGTAGATTTCGCCGTCGTCCTTAAAGTTTTTAAGACTGAAGTAGATTTCATCTGGTTCTTTTGTACCACAGAAGCTCTTAATAAAGTCTGCTGTCTGTTCGTACATTTCATCAGTTACAAGAGAATAATCGATATCTTCCATATGAGAAATCTTCAACAGATATTTAATATAATTTTCTACCTGATAAAAATAAACTGTAGTGTTTCGTTTTTTAGTGAAAGTTCCGTCAGAATTAATAGTAACAAAATAGTCACCACCCTGGGTATTTCTGTAATCTGTAGGATGTTCGTCATCTTCAATATGAGTACATTCCCAAACATTATAATACAAAGTTGTATCATTAATCATATATGGAATTGAAACTAACTGTCCTGTTTTTACAGCAATAATTGAATCGTAAAGTGTCTGTGTTTTTGACGAATCCTTTGTATTAATGGCAATAAGTTTAGAATGACCGAGATTTGCGTTTGAATATTCTTTTTTTTCATATTCTGTAAGAACAGGAGCAAAAATCCATTCTCCATTACCAGTTACTGTAAATGTTCCAATTCTAACATCAGTTTTACCAGTTCCACATGGAGTGTATTCTGTTACAGCTTTAGTTAAAGGATCAAAAGATACAATTACAGCTTCATCACCTTTTTTTGCATTCATATAGATTTTTCCGCTGTTATCAAATGTAAGATAATCTGTATCTTCCCACTGTTTGCTGTAAGTGTTTAATGTATAAGAAGTATTTCCGTTGAAAATATCAACTGTTTCTGATTTCTGACCATCTTCTGCTGGATATGTATAAAGAATCTGACCTACTGAAGGAGCTGCACTTCCATCAGAATATTTTGGTGTATAAGGTGCTGCAAAAACTGAATAAATACCTGTTGCTTTTGCATCAATTCCGTCTTTTTTACACTGATAAGTTTCTCTTACAGGTTCCATAGTATCAGGATTGATAGTTAATTCATCATCAAGTGATAAAACAGAAATTTCATTTCCTTCATCATCAAAACCTGCAAGTGACTGGTCAGCAGCTACAGCAGAAACTGCTCGTGAATTACTTGTTCCTTTGGAAAGTTTTGAACCAATTGAGCTAGCGTTAGAAAAATCCAATTTAATAATATCAACTGATTTTGCATTTGGATTAAGATCCGCCATTGTTGGTTTTGGATCGTGACATCCTGCTAATAGTGTAATTGAAAATGCTAAACTGGCAATTTTCAATAAATGTGATTTTTTCATAAATCCTCCATATTTTTTCTGCAATATAAAAATAATTTTATGAGAGGGGGGAGTCCAAAACAAGTTAGAAAAACTAACAATTTTTTAAATGTAGAGTCTGAGGATCAAAAAAACATTTCTAACTTCTTAAAACTTTTGTTTACTATAGATGAATCAAATGAAATTACATACTCCAAAATGTGCAGGAGTTTGCCGGAATAATTTCTTTAGACGATGATTTAGATTACAAAACCTCCGGCATTATTGTTCAAACACCAGAGGCTTTTTTGGCAGGAAATGATTTTATTTAGTATTTTTTTCAATTTTATTATTTAGTAGGCTTATAATATCTTACATAGTCAACCTGGAAGTCGTGAACAGCAGTGTCTTCCCAGTCAAGTTCTATTTCATAATTACAATATTCTGGTCTGATAATGAAACTGTAGCCGCCTTCTATGTTACCAAGAAATGACGGATTATTTACAGTTCTGAAGTATACACCATCATAATAAAGTTCCATCTTTCTATCTTCTAAAACAACCTGAAGTGTGTGCCATTGGTCATACCATTCGTCTTCATTTATGTCTATTCTTTTTAGGAAAGTTTCTTCATTAAATTTATAGCCGCCTGTGATTAACTCATTTGTATTCACTTTTCTATAGTGAATTCCACCTAATGGTCTCATTTGATTTGGATATGCTATAAGTTCTGCAAAGTCAATTTCCGAAACTCCAATCCCTTTTTTATTGCGATGAGCTTTTGGTAGATTTCCGTAGTAATCCTCAACAGGGGTTAAAAAGATAGCAAATGAAGTCCCTACTGCTTTTGGCATTTTAAACTTAATTTCATAATATCCTTTTTGATATGAATATGGTTCCTTAGGTAGCTTTGTTTGCCAGTCTCGTGGAGAAGTATAAATTTCAGAGGTATATGCGAATGGACGGTCTTTTTCGTCGATGTAATGCTGTTCTTTTAAATGAAGCACGCCGTCTTCAATATATACAAAACCAGGTTTATTTACTTCTTGATAAGTGTCTTGACGGGTAATGTGAAAGTAATCTTCTTTTTTTTGAGAGGCAAACGTACGCCATCTGAATCTTGTACACTCGTCCCAAGTACTGTCGTCATTAAACTCCATTGCATGAGCGAGTTTATACTCTTTTTTGTTAAAAGTTATAGTTTCCTGAGCAAAGAGTGATGCGCCAAAAATCATTGTCATCACAACTAATAATATTTTTTTCATAAAAATCCTCCATTTGATTTTTGTTTTTGTAAAATCAATTTTATGGGCGGGATTATTAAGATACAAGTTAGAAAAACTAACAATTTTTAGACATTTCGAATGATGGTGAATAAATTACCTATTTATATTTTCTGAGTAATTCTTCTCTGTCCAAAACATTAAGCTTGTCATACAAACGGCTGGTATAATTTTCTACAGTTCTGATTGTAATAAAAAGGCTGCTTGCAATCTCTTCATTTCTTTTTCCCTGCAGTAAGAATTCAAAAATGTGGCGTTCCTGTTTTGTAAGAACAGATAAAATTGAAGTTAATTTGTTTTGAGATTCTACCAAGCGTTTTTCCAGATATGTATTGCCACTTTGTACTATTTCAAGGCATTTTGAAAGTTCTTCTTCAGTGGCTACTTTAGAAATATATCCTTTTGCACCGTATTCAATTGCCTGAAGAACATAACCTGCTGTATCGTACATGGAATACATTACGCATTTTATTGCTGGATATTTCTGGCTGATTTCTTTTAGTAGTTTAAATCCGGTTTCTTCCATGAGTTGAACATCAATAATTATAATTTCTGGAAACAAGTCTGAGTTTTCATCCAGGCTTTCTAAATAAGAAACACATTCTTGTGAAGTTGCAAAATTCTGGGTAACTTTCCATTTTGTGTGAATTTCCAGCCAGTTTTTTAAACCGAATCTAACCATTCTGTGATCATCTATAATAAATAATTCGTCTTTCAAAATTATTTCTCCAGTGGAAGGGAAAGTTTAATTTCCATTCCTTCATCAGGATTTGAAAATATTTCCATTGAACCCGAAATCAGTTCCATTCTATCTTTCATATTTTGTAATCCACGATGTTCATCTTTGTTTCTTTTTTTGATGGTCTCGAGATTACAACCAACTCCATCATCTGAAATATAAATTTGAAGAATTTTTTTATTTTCAATAATCTTTGTTTTAAAGTAGATTGACACTTCTGTAGCATAAGAATGTTTTTCAATATTTGTCAGTGCTTCCTGAATTGTTCGGAACAAATTTTCCGTAACTTCTTGCTTTAGAACAGGATATTCAAAATTATCTTCAACTTTTACAATACACGGAATATGAGTTTTTGATATAAATTGCTGACTCAAGGTATTTATGATAGAAATAAGTTCAATTTTTGACGAGTCGCCATCTGAATGAGTGTAAATCTCGGCGGGTTGCAGGTTGTAGCAGATATTTCGTAATTTTGCGATGCAGGATGTAGCGGTGTTTTGAATAAATTGCTGTTTTTCCCGAGACTGTTCATTTATTTCAAGATTTTCAGTTTCCAGGCGAATCACTCGGATGTCCTGAACAACGGAATCGTGAATATCCCGACTGATTTTTGCCCGCTCTTTTTCCTGAATTTGAAAAATAAATTTGTTGCGATTTTTGATTTGTTCTGCTTTTCTTAGGTTTGTATTTTCTACAGCTTTTTTAATTTTAAATGATAGAAGAATTATCAAACTGATGAGAATTAACATTATTAGGAGCAGGGCAGTAATTATCAGTAGGAGTAATAATCTGTTGGATTTTATTGCAAGTTTGATGGAGTTTTGTTTTTGAAACTTTGTTCTTGTTGCTTCCAATTCTGCTTTGGATTCAAAATATTCTTCTGATTTGCTTTCAAAATCATAGTACCAAAAGCCTTTTCCATTTTCATCTGCAATAATCAGATTTTTTCCATCTGGAGTTATGCTGTTGTTGTACCAAATTTCGT
>JAKSTL010000123.1 GCA_024402595.1 Treponema sp.
ATAGTTTCTTTGCAGCGCTCAGCGTCTAGCGAGATATCGAGCGGTTCTGGCAGACGCCTTCTGACTGGAAGTTTTTTTATTTTCACTTTG
The DNA here is from genome assembly GCA_024402595.1 of Treponema sp. Taxonomy (GTDB): domain Bacteria; phylum Spirochaetota; class Spirochaetia; order Treponematales; family Treponemataceae; genus Treponema_D. Next base: position 91 of record JAKSTL010000123.1, read on the forward strand.
CCTGTAAAAACAGTTTTTCTGAAAATATTACCGCTATGGCAAAAAATCCTCCTGAAATGTTATATTATTGGAATGGAAAAGATTGGAACAGTTTTTAAAAGTGACACCAAATGGAAGACCTTATTTTTGTCTATTTTAATGATGTCCATTGGATACGGTTTGCACAAAGGCATTGTTGATAATTATTTAGCCGAAATTGTATGCATGGGCGAAATGGACCGAGGCCTTACAGAGTTTTTTAGAGAATTACCAGGTTTTATGCTTATTTTTATTCTGGCAATTTTTTATAGTTTTTCCGCAGAAAAAATGTACAAACTTGGCGGAATTATAATGGTTTTAGGAATGGGCCTGTTAGCGTTTGTTCCTCCATACAAAGCTCTGGTAATTTTTTCAATCTTCTTGTATTCCACAGGCGAACATATTCAATTGGGAATGAAAAACACCCTTTCTCTTGAATATTCAAAGCAAGGTTTAGGCGGTCAGGCCTTAGGTTATCAAAATGCAATTTATCAGATGGGAAATCTGGCGGGTTATTTAATTGTAATGATAGTTTTCTGGATTGCCGCCACAAAAACAATGTTCAAACCATTCTTTATTGCTTCAACGGCATTTATGATTCTTGCCTTGATTTTTGCCCTTCAACTTTCCGGTAAAAGTGAAACCGATAAAACCAAAAGCCGCTTTTATTTTAGAAAAAAGTTCACCAAGTATTATATGCTGGAGATTTTTTACGGAGCCAGAAAACAGGTATTTTTTACCTTTGGTCCTTATGTTCTGATTCTGTTTTACGGCGCCAATGCTTCGGTTATAAGTCTTTTGTTTGCAGTTTCCGCAATATCTTGTTTTTTCCTTTCTCCTGTAGTTGGTAAAATTGTAGATAAATTGGGCTATAAACCCGTAATGATTGGAGACACACTTATTTTGGTGATTGTTTGCTTTTTTTACGGATTTGCACATCATCTGTTTCCAAAAAATGTGGCTTTTGTAGTTTGCTGTGTAAATTATGTTCTTGATTCTATTATTTCTTTGGCAAGTATGGCCTCCAATGTTTATGTTCAAGATATTTCTGACAGTAAAGAAGAAATGCGGGCTACAATTTCTACAGGTATTTCTGTAAATCACATGATTACAATTTTTATTGCTCTTTTTGGCGGATGGATTTGGCAGAAGCTGGGAATTGAAACTTTATTTGTAGTTTCGGCAGTACTGGGCTTGTGTAATAGTGCTTATGCGGCCACCATTAAAGTTCAAAAGCGTTAGGCACAGGAAGGGCGCGAAGCGAGTCTGAAGCAAAGCGGAAGACCGTCCGTAGGTAAGCCTGGATGCGCCGACGGCGGTTGGTGAGTTTGCGAACCATTAGCCGGAACGCCAAATAAAATATTGTTTTTTTTAGAAATTGTAGAGAATTGTAAGACTTTTTTTAAACTATTTGGATTAAATTATAAATATGACTTACGAAAATCAAACTTATGATGAAGAACGGGCGCTTTACGGTATTCAGGATGCAACTGTAAAAAATTGTCGGTTTACGGGGCCAGCAGATGGCGAATCTTTTTTGAAGGAATGTCAGAGAATTGATGTGTCTGATTGTTTTATGAATCTGAGATATCCTTTGTGGCATGTGACCGACGGAAAACTTACAAATTGCGAAATGACAGAAAATTGTCGAGCAGCCCTTTGGTATGATGAAAATATTGAAATTGATAACTGCCGAATGTTTGGAATAAAAGCTTTGCGAGAATGTTCCCAGGTTGTTTTAAAGAATACGGTGGTTAATTCGCCGGAGTTTATTTGGAAAGTGAACAATCTTCTTATTGATAATGTGGAAATTATTGACAGCGAGTACCCTTTTTTTGAAGTGTTGGATGCAAAAATTAATGGCTTGAAGTTAAAAGGCAAGTACTCTTTCCAGTATGATGAAAATATTGAAATTACAAACTCTGTTTTAGATACAAAAGATGCTTTTTGGCACGGAAAAAATATGGTGATTAGGGATTCTGTGATAAAAGGTGAATATCTTGCCTGGTATTCGGAAAATCTTACTTTTATAAACTGCAAAATTATTGGAACTCAGCCATTTTGTTATTGTAAAAATCTGGTTCTGGAAAACTGTACCTTGGAAAATTGCGATTTGTCTTTTGAGCGTTCTTCGGTAAAAGCAACCATTGTTGGTAAAATTGACAGTGTAAAAAATCCTTTGAAAGGCATTATTGTGGCGGATGAAATTGGAGAAATAATTCTGGATGAATCTGTTGGTGGAAAAACTGACTGTTTGATAAAAGTTCGGGAATCCTAGAATTACATAAAAAGTTATACAATAAAACAAATGCACCGATAATTTAGTATGAAAATGTGGAAAAAAAGTGTATTTGTTTTAATGGTTTTGATTTTTAGCACTGGGGTTTTTGGGCAGACTTCCGAAACTAACGATGATTCTGCGCAAAAGATTGTGTATACTGCAAAACAAAATGCTATGCGGGTTACGGTGGAAAATCTTCGCCTGATTCCGGAAAAAGATGGGGCTTTTGGAAATGGTGGCTATCATCTTTACATAAAAAAGATTCCCGGAATTGAATCTGTTATGCTTACGGAAACCACGAAAGACCCTGTGGGAAAAGCAGACAGTTATGCTTACCGTGCCGCAGAATATAATCCAATTAATGGCGATGAGATTCGTTATTTGGATGGCAAGCCTCTTGTTTCTGAATGGGCAAAGTACAGTCTCATTGATTCAACTACAGAAAAAACTGATTTTTTTGGTGACGCATTCCACATTTATATTCCGGAAAAAATGCTTTATGGTTATTCTTGGAGCAGAAACGGGGAAGTTCAGATTGGAAAAGGCACTTTTATAAATATTAGAACCTTTGAAAAACCTTATGGCGACTACACTGGTGATTATATGGACAGTCCTTTTATGTTTAATCTGGAAACTAGAAAAAAGCCTAAACCTGTTGTGAAAAAAGAGCCGGAGCCTGAACCAACGCCTGTGGTTTTAACTGATGATTATAATCCTATTGCCAGTGCCACTTTTGAAGCAATGTCGAAGTCGATTATTTATTCAAAAGGGCCGGAAACAATTATTGAAGATATTGAAAAAATCCTTGATGAAGTGCCTGATAAGAAAAAGCTTGATGTAGTTTTTGCTATTGATGCAACGGGCAGTATGCGAAATGATTTGGATACTTTAAAGCAAAAATTGATGCCGTCGCTGCTTGCTAAGTTTTCGTCTAATCCTGGGGCTAGGTTTGGGCTTTTGTTTTACAGGGATTATGGTGATTCTTATAATTACAAGGATTTACCGCTTAAGTTTTTTGATTTTACTTCTAACTTGCAGACTTTTACAAAGAATCTGAACTCGGTAAGGATTTTTGGTCGTGAAGGTGGAGATATTCCAGAAGCTGTTTACGAAGCGATTTATGGTTCAGCGGCTTTTTATAGATGGCGAAATGATGTTACTAGAATTATTGTTTTGATTGGGGATGCAGAGCCTCATCCAACGCCACGAGGTAGCAAAAAGTATTCCAAGGATTATGTAATGGCGGTGGCAGAGTCTAAAGGCATTGTAGTTCATTCAATTCTGTTGCCGAAGGACAAATAGCGAAGGCTTCTAGGAATTGGTAACTTCTATGCAAACTGCCTTCGCTGCAAGTTTTGCTCTGCAAAACTTGAACAAGGGTTGGTAGTTAGGCAAAGGTGTTTATGAATTGTTTACTTCTATGCAAACTGCCTTCGCTACAAGTTTTGCAACGCAAAACTTGAACATGGGTTGTAAAATGGGCAAAGGCTTCTACGAATTGTTTACTTCTATGCAAACTGCCTTCGCTACAAGTTTTGGGACTAATTATTTGCGGGTTGAATGGTGGCGGAGTCGGATTTTTGGAGACGAGATAATCTTTCGGCTGGGATTTTTTTTATGCCGATTTGTGCCAGCTTTTTAAAAGATGGTGGAAGGTCTCCAACAGAAGAATATTCATAAAGTTCAAGAATCTCAGAAAAAGCGGAATAGGCACCTTCATAATTTTTTGATTTTAAATATGTGTGGCCCAACTCGTATTTTGCTTCAATATATATTTCTGTGTTAGTTCCATATCGTTTAATTACAGCAGTGTAATAATTTTCTGCCAGTTTATAATCATCATTGCTAAAAGCATCCTGACCTTTTTGAATAAGCTGAGATGCAGTTAAATCTGTTGGTATTTCGCTTGTTGTTTTACAAGAAATAGCTGAAAAAATTAATGTCACGGATAAAATCAATATAAGTTTCTTCATAAAAATTATCTTACAGTAAAAAAGAAAAATCTTCTATAAGTTTTGTTTTCCTTTGTTTGTATTTATATAAACAAGTTTTTGTGGTAAAATGTTACTACTTAAGGGGAAATAAAATGAAAAAAATAAACTCAATCATAAAAATCGGGGCTGTTATTTTAGCAGGCATTTGTATTTTATTAACTGTTAGTTGTGGAACTACATCTGTACCAACAGAAGAACATAAAACCGAAGCTCCAGAAGTTACACAAGAATCAGCAGAAGAAGAATCGGATGTTACCGAAGTTATAGAAATTGCAGAACCAGAAAAAATCCTACGATTTAACAATTGGAAATATTTTGGTTTTGGTCAGGAATTACCAGTTTGGGTTGATGCCGCTTTTGACGAAGATTTGTCTGCGGTGATGGAAGCGGTTCCTGAATTGGCAAAACGAAAGATTATGATTCAGACAAAAGATGCAGAAACTTTGGATCAAGCAGAATCATCTTTGAGTAAAATGGTGGACATGGATGTTATTATTGATGATGAAGTGTTTACTTTGTACGAAAGATTTTGGGTTCAGGTAAAAGATGAATATGTGCGTCAGGAAGGTTGTGAATATTGTAGTCTTGCCATTTTGGTTTCTATTGAAGATGAAACTGAATCCGAAGAAATGGATTTTTAATAAAAATTATACTGAGCAAAAGTTTTAGCAAATAAAGAGGTGAATATGAAAGTTTTGGTAATAGGTGGAGCCGGATATATTGGAAGTCATGTTGTAAAAGAAATGATGAAGGCAGGACACGAAGTTACTGTTTTTGATAATTTAAGCAGCGGTTTGCGATGTAATCTTTTTCCTAAGAATGATTTTATTTATGGCAATATTTTGATTCAAGATGATTTGGATGCCGCTTTTGCCCGTGGTTTTGATGCGTTTGTTCATCTTGCGGCTTTTAAGGCGGCTGGAGAATCTATGGTAAAACCAGAAAAATATTCGGTGAATAACATTACTGGAACATTGAATATTATGAATGCAGCAGTAAAACACAATTGTCTAAAAATGATTTTTAGTTCTTCTGCGGCAACTTTTGGTGAACCACAATATTTGCCAATGGACGAAAATCATCCACAAAAGCCAATCAATTATTATGGATTTACAAAACTTAAGATTGAAGAGTTTATGGATTGGTACGATGAACTTAAAGGAATGAAGTTTGCAGCTTTGCGTTATTTTAATGCGGCTGGTTACGATCCTGATGGAGAAATCCGGGGCCTTGAACAAAAGCCAGAAAATCTTTTACCTCGTGTAATGGAAGCCGCTCTTGGTCAGCGTGAACTTAAAGTTTTTGGAACTGATTATGAAACTCGTGATGGAACTTGTATTCGCGATTATGTTCATGTAACTGATTTAGCCAGAGCTCATGTTATGGCTTTGGATTATGTTGCAAAAAATAATAAGAGCCTAAAACTCAACCTTGGAACAGAAAAAGGAACAACTGTAAAAGAATTGATAGATGCCGCTCGTCGCATTACTGGCAAAGAAATACCTGCCGAAGATGCCCCACGCAGACCAGGAGATCCAGCAAGCCTTTATACAACTTCAAAATTAGCAAAAGACTTAATCGGCTGGGAACCAAAATATTCAGATGTTGATACCCTCGTAAAAACAACTTGGGAAGTTTATAGATAATTGAGAATTAAGAATTAAGAATTAAGAATGCGGAATGCGGAATTAGGAAATTATTAGTTTATATATGCACTTAGCCTGTAAAAACTGTTTTTAATTCCCCAAATGCATTAAAAAACGCAAAGGAAGAAGGCGGATGACAGAAAGGCTCTGAGTGCTGTTCGATAGTTTCCATGCAGTGCTCAGCGTCTAGCGAACTAGTGAGCGGTTCTGGCAGACGACTTCTGACCGGAAGTCTTTTTATTTGAAGTTTGCATTAGAAACTGTTTTTAATTCCCAATGCATTAAAAAACGCAAGGGAAGAGGGCGGCTGACAGAAAGGCTCTGAGTGCTGTTCGATATTTTCTTTACAGCGCTCAGCGTCTAGCGAACTAGTGAGCGATTCTGGCAGACGACTTCTGACCGGAAGTTTTTTGTTTGAAGTTTGCATTAGAAACTGTTTTTAATTCCCAATGCATTAAAAAAACGCGAGGGAAGAGGGCGGCTGACAGAAAGGCTCTGAGTGCTGTTCAATAGTTTCTTTGCAGTGCTCAGCGTCTAGCGAGATATCGAGCGGTTCTGGCAGACGGCTTCTGACTGGAAG
>JAKSTL010000124.1 GCA_024402595.1 Treponema sp.
ACGTATCAACAGGTGGTGGTGCTTCTCTCGAATTCCTCGAAGGAAAAACATTACCAGGTATAGCTATTTTGGCTACAAAGTAGACAAAATAGCGTGCGAGTTTCGCGATGCGAAACTCGGTAAGCAGCTAAGCTGCGACCAATTTTGGCTACAAAGTAAGCCTAAAATCGAAAATCCGTTAAAAAACGAGCTGCGACAGCGGGTTGCTTTAGGATTATCGAAAAACCGGCTCAAGCTCCGAGACTAGCGAGGAGCCTAAAATCGAAAATCCGTTAAAAAGCAAGCTGCGACAGCGGGTTGCTTTAGGATTATCGAAAAACCGGCTCAAGTCCGAGACTTGCGAGCTGCAAAAATAGAAAAGGGGTTGTCCACAAAGTTTTTGTCATGCTGAACTTGATTCACTTCTGAAGTTATTCAGACTCTCACTGGATTTAATGTGAGATCTTGAAACAAGATAATATGACGCATGATACGAACTTCTTGGACAGCCCCTTTTTTTGTTTAAATAAAAGGTTTATTCCGCTTTCCAGACCTTTACCCAATCAACATACAAGTGGCAAGGTAAAACCGACTCATCAATTTTTCCTCCCCATTTACCAAACTCCGCTGTAATCTTCATATAATTTGGCTGTGTGTTTATGCCACCATATTCTTCCGCCATCCCAGTTGTATCCCAAAATGGAGTCGCACAATCATCCAGCCAAGCCTTGTAATATTCAGGAGTCCATTCAAAAGTAACTTCATGCCAGGTGTCATAAAAAGCATCGTCAATCAAATGTCGACTAGCCTTAGTTTTGTGGTCTTTCCCGTAACCATCCCAGTGAACAGCAGAATTAAGATATTTTTTTTCATCCTCAGAATAAGCCGGATCATTAGAAATTATTTCAATAATATCAATTTCAGCGCCACCAACAGCGCCACCGCCAATAACTTCCTCAGTTTCTGACATAAGCCAAAGCGCATACCAGCAACCCGTAGTTTTTTCTGCCTTAAAACGGAACTTGTACAGACCATATCCTTGATAAAACTTTTCCTTTGTTCTTATAGCACCACTGTAAAGCATGTCACCATCTTTTCTGGCTTCAACAACAAGCATACTGTCTTTTAAATAAGAACAATCATCCTTCCAATAGCCGCCATAATCCTGTCGTTGCCATTCAGGACATTTAGACCATTTTGAATCATCCAATTTATCACCGTCAAAATCGTCAAAGAAAGTCTGCACATAAGTCTTACCATTAAAGATAATTTTCTCTTCACATTTGTTTCCCATAAGAACCGTCCTCCTGTTCTAAATAAAAATTAATAAAGAATAGATGAACCGCCAGTTACAACCCAGGTTGCAATAGCAGAAATAACAATAGCACTTATAAATACATTTCCAGTTTCTCTATAGATTTTAGTTCCAATCAAACTGAACACAATTACCTGTGGTACAAAAACAATAAGCAAAGACATAAACGGTCCGCCAAAAGTAGTTCCAAAGCATAAATCAGCACCAGGTCCCATGCCAAGAAAGAAAGGAATGTATTCCAAAAGAACAATCAGCATAAGTCCGCCAGCCATACAAACCGCATTTCTCCACCAGCATTGCCAGTAAGCTCCAGTTCCTTCCTCGCAGGAATATCTGGTTTTCATCTGAGCAAAAATCTTAGAATTGTTCAGCAGGAAGAAAATAAAGAAAATTGGGAAATAAATGCAGAATTGACCAAAGCGCACCAGATTAAATGGCTTTAAGAAAGGCCAGATAATTCTAAAGTCAAGCATAAAGGCTGCTGTAAAAATCCAATCCAGAATGTAAACATAAAACAGCATTATGGCAGAAAGAACTGCGGCTTTACCAAAAAGCTTCCAACCAAAGTGCTCAGGGTCAGAATCAGTTCCCATACCAATGTCATAGAAAGAAATAGGATTTTCAGTTTTCTTAGACTTACTCCAAGGAATCAGAGTTGTAATAAGCATAATAACAATCAAAAGTAAGTACCAGCTTACAAAACCGTTTCCAATAGTCATTCTAAAAATGTGTTCAGGAAGTGGAAGAAGTCCATGACCAAGCTGTGTCATAAATGGATAGGTCGTACCCGCAATAAGCATAGTAATAATTGCCCCTTTCCACCATTTTCTGTCAGTTTTAAACTTGTCAGGATCATTTGGCACAAACATCTTAACATCCGTAAAAAATGGAAGCCCAAGAAGCAACTGCATTAATGGAATCATGGCAAAAATGGCAAGCAGGAAAGCCGCGAAAACCAGCCATTCTTTTAAATGAAACACCTGATTATTGGAAGAAATGTCAAACTCTTCACCAAATGCGCTGGCAAACCAGTCAATTGCCGTTCTAAGAGCCCGTCGGTTGTGGGTAGTAAGGCGGTGATTAGTATAAAGCAGTTCCATTCTTCTGGCTGAACCGTCCTTAAAATCTCCATAAGTTTTATTCCAATGCCCGCTAGAAGCATCTTCAATGCCTAAAAACTCCTTGCGCAAAGGACTAGACAACAAATCATTGGTTACAGTGTTTTTGTAATCTCTAAAATAGTTAAATTCGTCCCATTTTGCCTGAAGTAAAAGCACATTGTTAAAAGAATATTTTTCAGAATCGTAAGCCTTTTTAGAAAATAATTCACCACATTGAAGAACTACAGCTTTTGCAGGACATTCTGCCGCAGTAGACCAGCTCGCCCAGGTTCCCATGGAATGTCCAGAAATACCAATTTTCTCGCTGTCTACAAAATCGTAGTTTGCCAGTTGATTATAAGCTACAATTCCGCCCATAGAACTGTCTCTCAAATAGCTTCCGTCCGTTCCTTTAGAATATCTGTCATTGAAAAACGAAAGATTCGAAAAATTCATCATTATTTTATAGCGACCAGCACCACCAGAGCCCATAGTCTTATAAGTTCCATCCTCTTCGCTGTCCTCACCAAAATTAACCTTGATTTTATGATTTGTCCAACCTCGTTCAGTTAATCCCGATGTAGTAGAACCATGACCATATTCGTCCATAGAAAGCACAACAATTCCACGGCGAGAAAGCTCAATGGAATAAGCATCGTTTGTTTCCTTATCATTTTGGTATCCGTGAAGCATTAAAACTGCAGGAGCCTTATTATTTTTAGTAGCACTAAGAGGGCGATAGAGTTTTCCCACCAGCATCTGTTCTTTTCCAGTGCTGTCTGTAATAGGATAAGTAACCTTTGTAACTTCCACTCGTCCCCAACTAGTTTGAATCCCGTGAGCAATGCTCATAAACAGAATGATTGCCGCCGTAAAACAGCCAAGCAAAATCAACGCCTTTTTGTTTTTCATTTTTTGTCTCCCTTTTTGTAACAAATATTTAAATCACAGTTTTTTCTAATGTGATATAATGCAAGGTAAATATATACTTATTCTAACACGGAAAATTAGATTATGAAATTTATTATTGCCCCGGACTCTTTTAAGGGAAGCATAAGCGCAAAAGAGTTTTGTAAAATAGCAGAAAAAACAATACTTGCAGCAAAAAAAGATGCACAGGTTATTTCTATGCCTTTAGCCGATGGAGGAGAAGGTTCGTTAGAATGTATAAATGCGGCTTTACAAGGAACAGTGTCCGAAATAACAGTTACAGGCCCGTTTTTTAATACAGAAACTCTGGCAAAAATCGGCTTTTACGAAAATGGCAAAACAGCGGTAATAGAATCGGCTATGGCTATGGGACTTCCTCTTACAGGAAATAAAAAAAATCCCGAACTGACTACAACTTATGGAGTAGGACAGATGATAGGTTTTGCCATAAAAGCAGGGGCCGAAAAAATTATTATGGCTTTGGGCGGTTCTTCCACCAACGATTGCGGGGCGGGAATGCTTTGTGCCTTAGGTGCAGTTTTTCGTGATAATAACGGTAAGGAGTTTATACCAACCGGTGGTACTTTAAAAGATGTTTCTTCCGCCGATTTTTCACTTCTCAAAAAAAATATTGCGCCTCAAGGAAAAAAAGTTTCTTTTGTAGCCATGTGCGATGTTACAAATCCTTTGTGCGGCGAAAATGGATGTTCTGCCGTTTTTGGACCACAAAAAGGTGCTGACTCATCTATGGTTGCCCGTTTAGACAAAGGTTGCCGTCATTTTTCACAAATAGTACAAAATCATCTTTTGGCAAACTGTAATTTTCAACCAGAAAAACAACAGATATCCTTTGCCGAAGTTCCAGGAGCAGGTGCCGCCGGTGGACTAGGTTTTGCCTGTGTTTCCGCTTTGGAGGGAATTTTAAAAAGCGGCATAGAAACCATACTTCAATTATATAATTTTGTGTCCGCCTTACAAAATTGTGATTATATTATTACAGGGGAAGGCAAGTTCGACTCTCAAAGTTTAATGGGTAAAACCATTGGCGGAATCCTAAATCAACTGGAAAAAACACAAAAATTATCAGAAAGCACAGCTCCCAACGGTAACAATGCTTCTGCAAAAGACAAATCCTTTTCGTCACTTTCAGAATCCACCGTTCCCCTAATCATTTTTTGTGGGAAAAATCAGGCCCCGGAAAATACAATCTTCAAAACACCCTTGGAGATAATAGAAATAAGCACCGGTTACCAATTGGAATATTCCATTGAACATGGCGCCCAGCTGCTAGAACAGGCAATGAAAAAATGGCTCGAAAAGATATAAAACTTAGAAAAATAGGAAAAATTAAATCAAAAATTAAATCAAAAACAGAAAAGAGTTCGCCTCCACAAACTTCTTCAGAAATAACCACCCAGGAATCAACCCCTTCTTTGTCCGAGACTCAACGGCAAAAGGCAATAAAATGGTCACAAGGGCTAGGAAAACTGTATTCCGAAGAAAAAATGCAAAAACTTCAAAAATCTTTAGAAGAAAAATGGAACCGATATTTTTCAAAAAAGGCCCTCAAAGAAAATTGGGACAAAATCGAATATTTATGGAGCAAGTTAAAAGAAAAAGAAACACCACTCAAAGTTAAAATTGCCATTTTTGGTGGATTCGCCTATCTCCTTCTTCCCGCAGACATTATTCCCGATGTTATTCCGGGGCTAGGATTCATAGACGATGTAACAGTATTCCTATACATCTGGAAAACCGTAGTTCCCTATCTAAAAAACATCACCGCCGAAATTGCAGAAGAAATAGCTTCCGAGAAAATCCAGGTAGCACTAACAGAAAGCTTTAGAACAACCATCATTCGTTCCCTAATCATTTTGTTTATAAATATGGCCGCCACATTAATCGCCTGCTTTCGTCCCTTTGGCCAAACTCCCTCAAATTATGTAGCCGCTTTACTCTTTGCCAGCTGCTTAATTTACACCATAATCAGAATAATCAGCCTCATTGTAAAAAACGGCCCCATGACCTGCACCATAATCTCCCTCATAATAAAAGAGCACAGCGTTCGTAAAGGCATAGCGTCTTATGTTCGCAGCAGTAATCAAAAAATCTTCCGCCAAATTACAAAAGCCTTCAAAATAGCCCAAACCGCCAATCAAATGACCGATTTAGACTTACCAAGCCTAGAAGATGTAATCCATCATTATGTAAAAAAGTTCCTAAAAACCATACTTTTATTTTTTAGCCTTTACTGGACCTACATAATTTTAGTTTATTGGCTTTTAAAACCCTATCTGCTGAATCATTATGCAAACCTAACCATGTTCCAAATACTTTTATACCCAATAACTCATATTTTTATAACATTAGGGGCCATAACTTAACCACAAAACGGCGTTCCGCAGTTCCCTAACGGTCAACCTCCTCAGCCTTACAGGCTTCCGGTGGTCGCTTCGCGCTGCTCCATGCCTTTGCAAGTTAAGTTGTTTTTTCTAATTCTTTTATATATAATCAAAGCATAATTTTTGTAAGGAGATTCTTATGGCAAGAACACATTATATTGCAGGAAACTGGAAAATGAACACTTCTAAAGCAGAAGCTGTTGCATTGGCAAAAGATTTAGTAGAACAGTTAAAAGGTAAAACAAACAAATACATGATTGGTGTTCCTTTTGTTTATCTTGATGCAGTTGCTCAGGTTGTAAAAGGTTCAAATATTATTTTGGCAGCTCAGGATTGTGCTGCAACAGATAACGGAGCTCACACAGGTGAAGTTTCTACAACAATGTTGAAAGATATTGGTTGTGGTTGTGTAATCCTTGGTCACTCAGAACGCCGCCATGAAATTGGTGAATCTGATGAACTTATTAACAAGAAGGTTCGCAAGGCTTTGAACGACGGTCTTGAAGTTGATCTTTGTATTGGTGAACTTTTGGCTGAACGTGAAGCTGGTGAAGCTGAACAGGTTTGTGCATTCCAGCTTTCTGCAGGTTTGGCTGGTGTTACTGCTGAACAGATGAAAAATGTAACAATCGCTTACGAACCAGTTT
>JAKSTL010000125.1 GCA_024402595.1 Treponema sp.
GGATCTGAACTTCCAAAAATTGCTGTTAAATTTTCTCTTACTTCAAAATATGATTGAGCCGTAAAGATTTCTATTTGGCATTGTAATTCATTTTTTTTCCAATGTTTGTTTTTGTCTGCTAATTCAATTTTGACACAATTATTATTTCTATTAAAAATAAATTGCACTGGTGGAAGAACATTTTTGATATTTCCGCAAGAAACAAAGACCAGATAAAAATCATCCCATCTTAAGTAAGAAACAAATTGGGCTCACACTATATTTTTGGAAGCTTTCTGTTTTGTTCCTGGAAACTCGATATAAGTATTCCATTGTTTTAAAATATGACAATGAAGGGAAGGTTGCTTTTCATTTTGCATAATTTCAAAACCTGGATTCCAAGATTGCCAGCCACCAAGATTTATATTTGCATTAGAAATCTTTTTTTCTGTGTAAAGCGAAATATCAAAAGAATCAATAATTGTATTTTCAGATGCTAAATATTCATTTTGTGAAAAATATTCTTTCATAAGTATTCCTTTAAGAATAAGTTTTTTACAGTGATAGATTTAATATTAGATTGATAGTAATACTATCACTACATATAAATATTATCACATAAAAAATTATTGTCAAAGAAATAAATTAATTTTTGTTATTTACTTTTCCAAGTTGGCCACAAGCTCCACCAATTTTTCGCCCTCTATGAGTTCTAACTGTTACATTTAAACCTGCATTCTGTAGAATTGTAACAAATCTTCGAACTTCATCAGGGGAAGGTTCTTCAAAAGGTAAGTTTTTTACTGCATTCCAAGGAATTAGATTTACATTAACATCTGCACCTTTTGAAAAGTTGATTAAGTTTTGTGCACTTTCTGGGCTGGTGTTTTTATTTTTCAATAATGCCGCTTCCAATGTAACTCTTTTACCTGTTTTTTCTGCATAATAGGTAATGGCTTTTTTTAGTTCTTCAAGAGAGTTTTCTGGGGATTTTGCAATAGGCATTAATTCTTTTCGTAAATCTTCATCGGCAGTTGTTAAAGAAACAGCCAGTCTTATTTGTGGTCCATTATCTGCAAGATTATAGATTCCTTTAACTATGCCACAGGTTGAAAGAGTTATTCTGCGCGAAGAAAGAGCCAGTCCATTTTTATGTGTAAGTATTTCAATGGTTTTGCGGATAGAATCCAGATTCTGCATTGGTTCTCCCATGCCCATAAAAACAATGTTATCTAGTTTACCAGTTTCTTTTTGTAAATATAAAAACTGTTCAACAATTTCGTGAGGTGTAAGATTTCTTGCTAAACCTAGAGTTCCTGTTTGACAGAAGGCACATTTCATTGCACAACCAACTTGGCAAGAAACACAAGCAGTTTTTCGACCTTCTTTATCTGTAAGTAAAACAGTTTCTACGGCATTTCCATCAAATAATTCAATTTGTAATTTTATAGTTCCATCTGGATCTTTTAAAACATTAGAAACTTTTGAAGAATAAAGCATAGCCTTATTCTGTAGTTCATTTCTAAAATCTACGCTTAGGTCTGTCATTTCATCAAAAGAAGTGACACCTTTTCCAATCCATTTGAATATTTGAGTTCCACGGAATTTTTGAGTTAAATTTAAAGCTTCACTGATTTCTTGTGGTAATAATCCTGTTAAAATAATTTTTTCGTTTACAAGCATACAAAATCCAAAAATAAAGGCTGTCCAAAAAGTATTGCTGATAATTAAAGAATAAACTTGTAATTATCATAACAATTATACCAGTTGGATAGCCTTAATTAAAATAGTATACAATAAAAATAATTAAAAAATCTTATTGTCTTTTTAATCTTTCAAGAAGATTCTTAATCTGCATATTTTTACCATCATTTTTTAAGAAATCTTCAAGTAATTTAATTGCTACATCTTTTTTGCCCATTTGAACATAACATTCTGCTAAGTCAACATAAAGACGAGAGTTTCTTGGATCATCTTTAATTAACTGTTCAAAACGCTGAACTGCTTCTTCATTTTTTCCCTGACATTTACAGATTAAAGCCAAACCAATAGCGGCGTAAATATCAAAATCAATTTCCAAAGCTTTGTTGTAATATTCAATTGCGTATTCGTAGTTACCAGTTGTTCTGTAGGCATCACCAGCTCGTGTTAAAATTACCTTATTGCGTGGATCCAATTCAAGGATTTTATTCCAATATTCAATAGATTTTGACTGCATACCAATTCCTCGGTAACAATCTGCCAATCCAAAGAGGGCATAAAAGTTTTTTGGATCTCTTTCAAGAGCTTTTTCAAAATAAAACTTACCTTTTTCAAAAGTCTTAAGTTTTCTGTGACAGTTTCCAATTGCTGTTAAAACTCGAATGTCTGAATTTTCAGCATGAAGCTCATAAATTCTTGTCCAATAATATAATGCATCCTTATATTCCTTAAAATCATAACTTAAGTGTCCAAGACCAATTAATGCATAAGGATTATCATTTTCCATTTCAAGAACTTTAAGATACAACTCTTTTGAACGCTTAAAATCCCTTGTTTTTCTATAAGCATCAGCAACTCGTGTAATAACTGTAATGTTCTTATCATCGTGAACAAGATACTGCTGCCAAATGTCAATTGCTTTTGAATACTGGTTCAAAGCTTTGTAGCAGTCAGCTAATCCGAATAAAGCGTAGTTATTTGCAGGATAATAAGAAAGACATTTGTTGTAATATGAAATTGCTTCATTAAAATGATTCTGTTTTCTTGCAATGTCACCCAATCCAACTAAGGCATAATTGTTATTTTCCTCAATTGAAAGAATAGACTCAAAAGCTGCTGTTGCTTCAACTGTGTCATTTTCCTTTAACAACTGGTAACCTTTTTTTGAAAGTTCTGTAATTTTTTCGTTACTGTCGTTAATGTTTTCTGTTGTAAGCTCAATCTGTGGTTCAAGAAAATCCTGACTACTTGTGAAGTTGGTGTCCATTGTGAAATCTCCCTTTTTAAATTTTTTAATAAATCAACTAAAAAAATAAATTTTTACACAACTTTTTTTAATTATCATAGGAATACTAATAATTACACGAAAGATTATTGGAAGGTTAGAACTCATAAACAAGAAGATTGTGAATTGTCTGTTTAGTTGTAAAAATAAACCTTTTAATTATCCGTAATTTTATTAATCGTCCTCATTATGACTGATAACCTCAGAAATAACCTTTGCTATCAATTCATAAATAGGCTCAGCATCTCGTTTATTATGAGCAAGATAATAAGCCTTTAGAGCCTTCAGACTCTGACTTTTTTCCATATAATAATTTCCAACTCTTGTAAGTCCATCCGAATAACCAGTAGTAATAAAAATTCTTCTGGCATCTTCTATATTACCTTTGTTGAAAAATTCGTTGGCTCTGCGATTGAGAATAACCTTTTGCTTTGAATCTAATCCAGAAACAGGATTATCGGTGACCTTTATGAAACCATCCGGAATTCTTTTTTCCGTTAAAGCATTTTTGAAATTTTCTTCGATGTCAACTTCGTCTTTCATTTTAAAAACTACTTAAATAATATCATAGTATTTATAAAAGTCAAACATTTTAAGGTAAAAACCCGATATTTTTATTAAATAAAGTGAAATTTATTTTCTAAGCTCTGTAAAATCAAATTTTCTATGATAAAAAAAATCAATTTTTCAAAATTCTATAAAATTTGATATTTATAAAACTATAAAAATTAAAAAATTAGGTCTCTGGTTCTGAACTTTCTTGAATTTCCTGTGGATATGTATAAAAGTCAACAATGGAACGCCCATAAATTCGCTGATCCGTTCTTTTTAGTTTACCAATGGAATCTGGCATAAAATGTTCTTCCGGCCTATGAACAAGAATAGTTCCAGTTTTTTTTAACAAACCATTTTTATCAGCCTGTTCAATAAGTTGTTCATGATATTTGTAAGGGAAGGGTGGATCAAAAAAAATATAATCAAAAGAGTTTTTGCATCGCTTTATAAAATATTCCACTGGCATAAAATGACATTGGATTTTTACACCACAATCATTTTCTGCAATTTTAACATTTTCTAAAACAGTATTTACTTTGATTTTATCCTTTTCACAAAGTTCTACAGGATTTGCACCTCTGGAAACAGCTTCAATGGCAATAGTTCCCGAACCAGAAAATAAATCTAGCCAGGATTTACCAGATAAATCTCCCAAAATGGAAAAAACAGATTCTCGCATTCTATCCATTGCGGGTCTGATTACGCCGTCGGGACATTTTATAATTCTACCTTTTAAAGTTCCACCAGTTATTCTCATTTTTAATATTCCTTATTCAAGTTATCCAAAGATTTCTTCAATCAAAGGATTTACAATTATAACGCCGATGCAAAGTTTATATTTGCAAGACAAACTTTTTATTTTTTATTTAAAGCCCAAAAATTATCATCATGAGCCAGATTGTTATTTTCCATTGCATAGTCAAAAGCGGTTTTATTTTCTGTTGACCGAACCGAAGTAATAGAACCCGCATCAATCAATATTTTTAAAATTTTTGTTGAATTACCATATTCCGCCGCATACATCAAAGGAGTTTTACCATTATAAAAAGTATTTAGTGGAACAGATTTTTCCAAGAAAGATTTGATAATAGCAATTTTAGAAAAATCAGAAGAAATATTTTCTGTAAGCAATAAGACAAAAGCCTGCAAAACTTCTTTTTCAGAAACCGAATAAGCCGTTAAAAGTTTTCGCAATATTTCAGGATTACTGTTGTAAGAAGCGGCTAAAGTTAAAGGTGTTAGATTATAATTATTTTTGACCTTAATTTTAGCTCCCGCATTAATTAAAGTTTCAGTTACTGCATAATTTTCCTGATATCTAACGGCATACATTAATGGCGACCATCCATCCTGATCCACAAGATTTACATCCGCCCCAGATGAAAGTAAAGATTTAATAAGCCAGTTGTTTCCAGACTTTGCCGCTTCCATCAAAAGAGTTTTTCCAAAGGCATCTCTTTCGTTTGGATTATCAATTATCGTTTCCTGCACTGTTTCTGTAGGAAGATTCAGCTTTTTTTGTGGTGCAAAATCCTGCAGATATTCCCGATCATATTTTCCAATTTTATTTTCATTTTTTGACGGAATCTCAAAGAATGGTGCTTCGTAAACATCTTGATCTTGTTTTAAACTATCCGCAGACTCTTCTTTATTTTCTGATATTTCTGAAGAATTATCTTGAAATGATTCTGTTTCCACCAATTCATTTTCTTCAATAAAAGATTCTAAAACTTCAGTTACAATATTTTTGTTGTTAAAATCAATAAAGAAATAATTTAAGGCCGCTTCTGAACCATTTTCCTGAATATAATCTTTAATCATTTTGTATTCATTAGAAAAATATTTTTCAGGAGAATCTGTAACATAGCTTTGATTCTTGCTAACACAATTTTTGTTTTTTGATTTTAGATTTTTATATAACCATACAGAAATTGCTTCTTCTTTTGAAATAAAAGGTCCATAAACAATTTTTCCTACCTTTTTACCACCTTTTAATTGTGAAATATACCAGCAGGATGGAGTATTTTCACGAGAATCTATAATTTCCTGAATATTTTCTGGTAAATCATTCTTAGTATTTTTAGACTTTTTAGTTTTTTTTGCACTTAAAGAATCGCTGGCAGTTTTATTTTCAATTATTTCATCATCATTTTTAAGCGTATCCCCATTATCTTGTTCAGTTAAATCATTCTGTAAATTGTTTTCCTCACTTTCCTGCTGATTGTTATTTTCATCATTTTTTTGAGGATTCAGATACTTATTTACAATAAAATCAAAATCTTCTTGTGGAACTTCTCCATTAAGATTTTCAACATTTGCTTTAGTTTTAAACTTACCATACTCATAGTTATCAAAGCTGGTAAAGTTTAACTTTATGCTCTTTTTTTCAGCCGAGGATTTTGTATAAAAGATTATAGAAACAGGTTCATTTAAAGGCTCATTCAATAAAACTTTTCCTTGAGCCAATATAATTTTGTTTTTCAACGGATTATCAAACTTAATGCTGCCAAGTATTTCATATTTATTTGTATTTAACTCTGATGATGTTGAATCAGGCGTTATATTAGAATCTTCCAGAATATTTTCATCATTATTTTCAGTTAAATCCATATTCTGATTTTTTGATTTAGGAGAGATATTTTTATACAAAGTACAATTTATATAATCCAAGGGAACACTGGCTTTAAAACAGAATTGAAGATTTATGTAATCACCTTCTAAAAAATCAATTTTTCCCATTTTGAGGTTATTTAATTTATATGAATAATACTCTGCATTTTCAGAGGGTTCTAAAACAATATTTGCAATTTTATTATATACATCAAAATTATAAGTGTATGGGCGTCTTAT
>JAKSTL010000126.1 GCA_024402595.1 Treponema sp.
ATTTAATTGCTCTCACAAAAGAACTTACAGATACACTTCGAAAGAATAAAACAATTGACTGGCAGAAAAAAGAATCAGCTCGTGCAAAAATGAGAATGATTGTTAAAAAACTTCTGAAGAAATATAAGTATCCACCAGAAGGTCAGGAAGATGCTTTGAAAACTGTTATTAGTCAGTGCGAAATGTGGACGGATAATGTGGCTGATTTTGAAGATGCTTACCAGGAAAACAGTTCAAGATGGGATGGATTGATGGTTGCAGAAGATAATCCAAAGTATGGAAAATAATATAAAAAACAAGGAAAAATCCCCCCCCTCAAATCCACATAATATTTTATACTTATTTACTAAACAAGGTTGGCAAAAATGAAAACCATAACAGTAAGCGGCGCAATCATCTTGCGTGAAAATAACGGAATAAAAGAAATCTTTGCAACTCAGCGAGGCTACGGCGACTTCAAAGGCGGATGGGAAATCCCAGGTGGCAAACTTGAACCCAGCGAAACTCCAGAACAGTGCATTGTTCGTGAAATCCGCGAAGAATTAGCAACAGAAGTAACAGCAGAAAAAATCCTTGGCGTTATTGATTATGATTATCCAACCTTCCACCTGACAATGCATTGTATCTTGTGCACCATCGTTTCAGGTAATTTGCAACTTTTGGAACACCAAGCGGCAAAGTGGATAACAAAAGAAACACTGTATGATGTTAATTGGCTCCCAGCAGACAAACTTATCTTACCCCAAATTGAAAAATTGCTAGTTTCCAAAAGCCCTAACTACAGCCAAAAATCGAATCTCCGTTAAAAACACCGCCTTTTTAAGAATCAGTCTCCCGTATAACTTTTGGCGTTCCCCGCAGCTTCGCTGCGGGTCAGGCTTTGCGCGGCTCCGGCTTCCGCCTCCGACCAAACGCTACGCATTTGTTTGCCTTCGGCCCCGCTCCAATCCTTAACGCAAAAAAACAATTACTTACCCGCCAGCCAAATAATTTTTCTCCGTATGATTTTTTTTCCAAAAAGAGAGTCAAGAACAAATCTTGAAAGACTTTTCCCAGCACCTTCTCTTAATCCACCACTTGCAAACTTTCGCATAATTTCCACTCACCTATATATTTTAATTTCTGAAGTTCTTTGTCTATAATTTTTCGGTTACAACATTCAAATCTGCCGGTATATTTTTTACAGCAATCTGAAAATCATCTTCATAAATTATTTCCCCTGGCACTTGGTCACAGTCAGTTTTATACAATTGTAATCCATACTTTGCAGCCATTTCTCGGTAAAAACTCATCTGCTTGTAGATTTCATTTCCTTCCGCTGTGTTTTTAAACCAAGTTGTTGCATGCTCTGGATTCCCCTGTTCATAAAATGGAGGAACCGACAGCACCTTTTCAAAATATTCGCGGTTTTTCCAATATTCAGCTGTTTCTTCCTCTGACAGAATCTTTGCATCCACCAGCTTACCAATAGCCGTAAAGATTCCCCGTGGTTGCTGGGTAATATATGCAATATCTGCACTATGTATTCTAAAATATTTGCTCATACCCCAATTATAAGTTGTAACAGACTTTTTGTGTATAAAGCCCTACTTTATCCTGCTGAATTATCCCCACATCCCTTTCAATTCCCCAGTAACAATAAAACTCATCCCACCAATAATTAGTCTTAATAACAATATCATGCTATAATACATATCAGAAAACACATTGTGATGCAGCAGGTACAACAGCCCATTTAACGCTCCAAGTCACAAGCCCAATGCTCAATGCTACACCTTTACCAAAAGCGCCCCAAAAGGAGAAAAAATGAATACAGAAAAAACTGCCCTAACAGCAAAAAATGTCGACGATTTTGTAGAATATTTGTGGCTTAATAGACATCAGTACAAATCCATAATACAAGAATCCGTAGAAATCAAACTACTAGCATTCAAAAGCGCAGGATTAAAAATCAACCCCTTTGACGACAATCTTCAAACAATAGACACCATCAACAAAGAAATCGCCCAACGGGAAACAGCCTTGCTAGCCACCATAAACCAAACCTTCGAAATAAACTTTGACATCCAAACTAATTTTTTTAATAACTTCATCGCCACCATGACCAACAAAGCCTTAATGTAAAGTTCTAAAAAAATCCCCCGCCCCTTTTAATTCTTTATCATATTGAGGGGAAAAGCCTTTCCCCTAGGTTCAGCCCGCTTCGCAGTCTTCACCTACCCCTTTCCAACGGGGTACTAGATTCCACCCCTTCCGCATTATTTCTAAAAAAATCCACATCCTTCACCTCCAACCCCGTAACGCCCCACCTCCAAAACAACTCTGTCCCCATTGATTCCCTCGCCGGTTGAGCCTGTCGAAACCCTTCCCAAAAAATTACTCCGTTCTTGTCAAATTACTCTGTCCCCAATGATTCCCTCGCCGGTTGAGCTTGTCGAAACCTCTCCACCAAAACAACTCTGTCCCCAATGATTTTCCAATAATTCACTTTATAAAATAATTATTCCTACTTCACCGCTCATTGTATCAATTGTGGCGGCCACATTGCGTTTTGGGGAATCCAAAAAAACGAGTTTTCTATTATTTTTCATAATAAAAAGTCTTTCTTCTTCATAAAGTTCCGTATGGCCAACAACCTGATTTATGTCCATATAAACAGCAAGTTCTTTTAATTGTTCACTGCGTATTTCCAAAGGATCAAAACCAACCAATTCGGAACCTCTAATCCCAAGGCTTTCATATTTTTTCTGATGAACTTTATCATTCAAACTATTTATCAACGGCAGATTTATTTCCTGCATTCCCTGATTTATCATCCAGTTGGCGGCAAAACCTGCATGACTAAACAGCCACTCCCCTTCCAAAAATGCAAAATCCAAAAATGCTGCATTTTCATCAATTAATTGTTTGATTTCTTCTTGATGAATCTGTTGTTCTCTGGCCATTCTTTCAATCAAATAACAAAAATCATGATTTCCCACTAAAACCACAACCTTTTCTGGATAAGATTTTTTTAGCTCCAGAATATTCAAAAAGTTTTCTCTTTGATTTTCAAAAGTAAAACCGCCAATTGTTCCGTGATCAAAATAATCCCCAAGGAATACAACTTTATCAACCAGTTCCAAGTTTTTTATTGCAGTTTGATATGGCAAAGGAGAACCATGACTGTCTGGTAAAGCAAGTATTTTCATTTTTCATCCTCCTGTTTTCGGGTAAACATTTCCTTTAATCCTACAATTTTGCCAATAATCTTTAAAGCTTAGGCGATGGAGCAGTACCGAAGGTAGCCACATAGGGAACGACGGCTGAAAGCCGGCAAAATGCTTCGCAGAAGTATTTTGAGTGAGTCTCCGAGCAGCACGCTGCGAAGGCAAGCTTGCTTGTGTGGCTGGAGCGAAAGCGAAACTGCGGAACCGCCGACCCGCGGTTGGTGAGCTTGTCGAACCATTAGCGGGGAAGCCCCAAAAAAAATTAAAAAAAATCTGACAATTTTAAAAAATCGACTACATTATATGTGTAAAAAAATGAGGTGTATAAATGAAAGATTTTGTTTGTTTTGAAAATGAAAAAGGTATTAAGGAAAATGTTTTGATGGAATATGAGGGAAAATCAAAAAATGTGGTAATTCCGTCTAATTTCGAAATAATTGAAAATTGGTGTTTTGAAGGTAATTCCATAATTGAGTCTGTAGAGATTCCAGAAAGTGTAAAAATGATTAAAGACCAAGCCTTTGCCAATTGTCCTAATTTAAAATCTGTTAAGATTCCAGGAGGATTGCTTTCCGTTGCCCCTGATGCTTTTGGAAATGCTGAATCTACTGCAAAAATCTTATTGGAAAATCCTAATTATATAAAAGAAAATGGCTTGATTATCAATAAGGTTTGTAAATCGGTTCTGTTTGTTTTGGATTCTTCTAAGGAATCTTATTCTATTCCAGAAGGAACAAAAATTATTGGTCTCGACGCTTTTTGTAAATGTGAAAATCTCAAAGAAATTACAATTCCAGATGGTGTTGTTTCCTTGGAAATGTTGAGTTTCTTTGGTTGCACTAATCTTTCTAAGATTCAGTTCCCTAAAACACTTAAGTTTATTGGTGGGGCCGCTTTTGCTCTGTGCCATAATCTCAAAGATTTTTCTCTTCCAGAAAATGTTGATATTGTAAAAGTTGGCAATGAACATCTGTTATACTAAAAATCCAAAAGCTGACCTTTAAAATTTTTCACAAAGATTTTTATTAAGTTTTTCATAAAAGTTTTATCTCCGACATTCTATGTCGCTCTTGCCATTTATAATTAAAATCAAGATAAGGAGAACGAATATGAATAAACCTCAGATTTTAATTAAGAACGGTAACAATTGGTTTGAGTTTTCAAAGAGTAAAACTGGTCAGCTTGATTACGAAGGACTTTGGAATAAAAATGATTTTCCAAATGTAGACGAGTATCAGGAAATTGCTTCAAGTGCTTATTTTTCACCAAGCTGGTACATCTATCTTCAAGATGCAATAAACAATAATTCCAAAGTTTTTGTTTCTCCAGAAACTGATGTTTCAGATGCAGATTTGTTTGCATATCTTATTCACATTGGTCCACTTTTGGCGGCCGTTGAAGCAAAAGATTCATTACTTGCAGGTGAACTTTACCTTCGTCGCAGAAAAACTTTTGAAGCATTTTCGCCACTTACTCAGTACATCATGAAACCTTTAAGTGTAGAAATCCTCTTTTCTCTTGTTTATGGACGAATGAATAACATTGAAGCTGATACAATTCCTTTAATCTTCAACAATGCAAAAAAGAAACTTGGATACAATTCTGCAAAAGAAAGTTTGGATCAGGCTTTTATGCGTTATTTCAAGGAAAACTCCGTTACTTTGACTCTGGAAACAGTGGGAACAGCTCATCACAGTTGGGAACCTTATTCAGAAGTTCTTGATAATATGGCTAATAATCTTAGCGCAGATGATTTGTTTGGAGCGGCAGAAAAAATCAAAAAAGCCAAGCATCAGTTCTTTAATACCCTTGAAGCGGCAGTGCAGGCAGAACCTTACAATCCTGTAGATAAAAATGCAATTGCAGTTCTTATTGAAAATATTGAATCAAAAATCACAGGAAATCCGGGCTTAGAAAAAGCAGGTTATGTAAGAGCTGTGGCCGCAAAAATCATCCGTGAATCAAAGCCAGAAAAAATGTCTTTCAACGGAAAACTTGTTCGCTTAAGTAACAGAGATATTATTGTTCAGGTAAATATATAGATTACGGAAGACTACGCATACTTCATTTGGGAAATTGAATAATCAAGCATAAACAAAAAACATCAGATTTTGTAATAACCGTGATAAAATAGATTGTATCTAATTATTACAAAATCTGAATAAAGGATGTTAATTCATACGGGACAATCATGGCGGAAAAAAGAGATGATGTAAGGCGTACTACTCGCATAATCAAAATTGATGAAATGCTTCGGGGCGGTAATTTTGTAAGCATGGATGATTTAATTTTTGAGTTCGGAGTTTCTCAACGAACAATTGAAAGAGATTTTGAGCGCCTCCGAGACGAAATGCAAGCCCCTTTGGTGTACGACAAAACTCTGAACAAATATCATTATTCCGACCCAACCTACTCCATCCCAAATGTTGTTCTTACCGAAGGAGACCTTTTTACCGTTTCTACAGTGCTTCCACTTATGGAACAGTATGAAAATACCCCATTAGAGAACTCATTCCGCCATATTATGAGTAAAATCACAGATATGCTGCCCGATACAATCACCGTGGATAGTTCCTTCCTCAACAAAGACATTACTTTCTTAAAAGATGCCGCTCCACTGGTTGCCGAAGATGTTTTCAATAATATTTTCAAAGCAATCAAAAGCCGAAAAACAATCACCTTTGATTATAAAAGCATTAGCAGTCAGATTTATAAACAAAAAACTTTTGACGCCTACCATGTGCTTTGCCAAAAAGGAAACTGGTATGTAATCGGTTATGATCACGGAGCTGCAGACATTCGCGTTTATGCCATGTCACGAATCAAAGAGATAACTTTTACCCAAGAATTGTTTAAAATTCCCGCAGATTTCAAACTTGAAAATCATGTAGATTTAGATTTTGGCATTTGGAACAATACAGAGCCACCCGAAGAATACGAACTTTTGTTTACTCCCGCAATGGCAAATTATATTACCGAACGACAGTGGCATAAGGATCAGAAAATGGAAATACAGAAAGATGGTTCCGTGTTACTGAGTTTTAAATCCAACCAAAAGGAAATGATTTCCAGCTGGATTATGGGCTTTGGCCCAAAAGTAACCGTAAAAAAGCCCGAATCATTAATCAAAAAAATAAAAGAAGA
>JAKSTL010000127.1 GCA_024402595.1 Treponema sp.
ATTAATAAGTGTATTGAATCGATTAGTAAAAAAACTGCATTTCTGAGTGGTCTGTTATAGCGGTGACAGGACTCGGGGTTCCAGCTTCCGTCATCCATAGCTTCTGCTTCCACCCCGCCTACGCTCACTTCCGCTCTCATCCATGCTTGTTCTTCCTCCCTATTCGGTGGTTGTTCACAAGCGTTTTTTATGAAAAACTATTTTCCTTTATGACTAACACAAAAATAAATCATCAGATGTTATTACAGATTGTATATCTGCTGCATATCCGTTTTGCACAAGATTGTAAGATGTAATTATTGTGGGATAAATTGCATGGTGCGTTTTTGTAAGGTTTGTTAAATCGCTTATTTTTCTTCGCATATCTTCATCGTCTTTTGATGAAATTGCATAGTCGGCTCCGTAATATTTCATTTCGCAAAGATTTATTACCTGATCATCTCTTACTATCAACAAATCAATCTGAGAACCGAAAATCCCATTTGCCTCATCTTTTTTGCAAAACCAGGAATTTACTTCTGTATGAACTCCAGAAATTCCAAGTTTGAATTTTATCTGCTTTATGTGTTCAAGACAGATTCTTTCGAATGCGAGACCCTTCCAGTTATTTGTTGATGGTGTATTTATTATATGACTCCAAAAATTTTCATCACTAGGATAATCTTTTAAAAATTGGTAATAGAATAAAGTAAAGTTGTCTATAAGCTGATAAATTGCATTTTTTGTTTTCATTCCAAAAGCATGATATTTTCTTATGAAGCCACAGCTTTCCAGTTCTTCCAGCTTTGCAGTAAGATCTCCAGAATTTATGATATCAGCAGTTTTAATTATTTCTTCACGACTCATACCAATTTTTTTAGTTCCAAGAGCTTCAATAATTTTAAGATACACTTCAGGATTCTTAAAAACAGAAGCATATAGATATTCAAATTCATTTTTGAGAGGTGCGTTTGCTGCAAACAAAGTATTATCAACATTCTGAGAAATACTTAAGCCTTTTTTTAGAAAACTCCAGTAGAAAGGAACTCCTCCAAAAATCATATAGTACTGCATAATCTGGTCCCTTTGAAAAATCAGATTATTTGCTTTTATATAATCTTCACATTCTTTGAGAGAGAAAGAGTTGTGCTTTAAGATCCCCTTTAGAAAGTCCTGCATGCTGGAATGTAAAGTTATAATCAAAAGATTCTCGGATAAGAAATGTTTTTCCTACACGTCGTCTGCCATAAACTGCAATAAAATGAGATTTATCATCTGAATATGCATCTTTTAGAAGCTTAATTTCCTCTTTACGCCCAATAATTATAAAAAAAAGTCCTTATAATCTACTTAATCTTTAATTTTTAACCACTTTAAGTAGATTATAAGGGTATGCATAAAAAACAAGTATCAATCCTTAGATACAGTATTTTTCACTTAACAGATTGAACAATTCCAGATTTAATGTTGTATTATTTCTAAATCGAAGCAGCTTTTGGAAATCTTCCTTTTTAGTTAAATCATAATGCATTAAATCCCAAATCATTTTATTTTCATCTGAAGCGGAAATCCATTGTTTTATAATGTTGGGAATATTTTTTTCATCAACATTCAATATTCGGGTGAAGGTCTGTTCCATATCTTTATTTTGGAAAAACCATGGAGCAGTATTCATCTGATAAAATAAAAAAGAAGGCATAGTAATTTCAACTGCTTCTCCTTGATGAGTATCTTTGTTAGTAAAAAATAAATCTTTTAATTTAAGATTTGAAAATATTTTCCAGACCGAAAAGAACATACCTTGTGTCATCTCCGCAGTGAAAGAATCAAAATCTTTGAGCAAAAAACACTCATAATTATCTGCATCATTCATTAATCCATTGTATGCGCGGCCATTTAATTCCCAAATTGAATGATAATAGATTTCCGTACGTATAAAATCATTTAATGTTGTTTTTATTAATTCAAGATTATCCATTTTTTATCCTTACCAAAAATCATACAACGGATTTGAAAGGAGTGCCATCAATTTTATGCAACAAAATCCAAAAGAGTTGTAGCATATTCAGATTCCCGAAGGGTTTTAAAAATATCTTTTTCAATTTGAGCAACTCTTTGTTTAGAAAGCTGAAGGATTTCACCAATTTCTGTAAGACTCTTTTTTTCGCAATTGATTCCAAAATGCAAAGTAATTATCGTTTTTTGGCGGTTGGAAAGTTCATTTAAGGCTTTGTGTAAAGTTTCTTCCATAAAAGATTGTTCAATTTCATCATCAATAGACTGAAAAAAATTGCAAGAAAAAGTGGCGATAGGATTTTTTGTATTATCTGTGAATTCGTCGATTGAAGTTACCTGACTGTCCCAGCTTAAAATCTCTTTAATCTCATCAACACTTGAACTTGTAATTTCAGCGATATAGGAAATTGCATTTTCATCAGTTGATTCAAGATTGTAATTAGCAAAAAGCTTTTTAATAGAACTCAATTTTTTTGCTTTGTTAAAAGGAAGATAAGTACCAGTTCTTGTTTCGTGAGCATTTTTTCCAAGAGCATTGCGGATTCCATATTCAGCACAGGTTAGAAAATTTGAATCTTTTGTGTTGTCATATCTATTGATTGCTTCAAGAAGTCCAACGTTACCTGCAGAAATAATATCCATCAGTGCATCGTCAGAAACATTGTTATGAATGAAGCCAAACTTTTTTGCAGTAAAAATAATAAATCTTTGGTGAGAATAAATAATTTCACTAACGGCAGCTCTATCCCCTTTTTTTGCTTTGGAAACTAAAAGATTGACTGTTTCTGCGGGAAGAGGTTTATAACATTCAAAGCTGTTTAGATATTTGTTCAGTGTATTCATTAGGTGCTCCAAAAAATGATTTCTTTTACGAATATTATATGATGAAAAAATTCGCTCAAAAAATTGCAGATTTTTCATAAGATTTTAGGCATTGGTGGTAAAATAGAATTATGTCGATTCATGAACTGGCAAAAGAAATTGGTGTAAGTGAATATGCATTAAAAAAATATGGCAAAGAAAATGGTGTATTCAGAGCGGGAGACAGCAGCCGTTATGGATATGAGTTTTCCAAAAAAGATTTACAGAAGATTAAGGCTGGATACAAAAGATTTGAGCACAAGGAAAAAAAGACGGAGCCATTCATTTGGATTTTTTATAAATGCATTTTTCAGCCTGGTAACATCAGATATTCAACTCCTGTGGGACGTTTTGAAATTGAAGATGAAGCTTTGTTAAAAGAGTTTATTCATTCTCAAAAATATGTTTCAGCTTATGGAAAAATCGCATGTCATTTTGAACTTGTGAACAATCATACGGCATTGCTTAGGATATCAAAAATATTTAACACAAAAATTGATGAAAGTTTTGATTTGGAAACGGTATCTAATGCGTTGCCCTTAAAAATTGAAGCCATTCAAGAGGCTATAAAAACAAAAAATCAAATTAGTCAGGAAGAACTTTTTGGTGAGAAACTTTCAGCTGAAAAAATTACTTCCCAGATTAGTCTTGACGATTTGGCAGGTTATACTATTTTAAATGAAAACAATTCAATAGGATAAATTATTATGAAAAAAATCTCTGATGAAGAAAAGAAAAATCTTAGGAAAGTATCAAAGTCTGATTTTCTGGAAAATATGAGCATTATGAGTTCTGAAGAAAAAATTGAAACCGATAACCTGATTTTAAAGCATTTTACAACCCGTTTCTCCAGAGAGTTTTACAAGGAAGTAATTACAAATATTGAGTGCACCAGATTCATTCAAAACAGTTGGATTGGCGAAGTAAAAACTTTTGAAGACTGGAACCTTAGAGTTGATAATTACGATAATTTCTGGCTGATTCAAAATAAAACTGACAAACAGATTATTGGTTGTATTGAGGTTGCAAATAATTATTTAGTTACTGAAGTTTCCTGTGCTCAGATTATCTGGTTTGTAAAAGAAGATTTTTCTCAAGAGACGCTTTTGGTTGAAGCTATAAAAGCCATTGTTATTGAGTATTTTGAAAATCGCGAGTTTTTTGAATCCGAATATGATTTAATGGAAATTAAGATCAATGAAAAACACCCGGGGGCTGCTGCAATTTGTGAAAAGGCAGGATTTACAAAAGAAGGTGTGTTGAGGAATCGTTGTGTGGATAGAAAAACCGGGGAAAAGTGTAATGTGGAAATTTGGTCGATTTTGAGGGAAGATTATTAATATGATAAATTGTTCAACATTACCCTTGGTTCTTGGAAACTGGTCAAGATCAGAAGGTGGGAATATGTACAAACATTGTTCAGGTGGATATGGCGGAGCTGTTCATACAGATTACATTTCCTTTGGGGTATGGCGGCCGGCTGGATGTGCGGTTGGAAAAATTGAACTTGATTCAAATGAAGAAGTGATTGAACTATTTACATCTTGTAATAATATGAATGAAATATGTTCAAGGATAAAAAATAAAAATTCCTCTGATTAATGTAATAAATTTTATAAATCGGAAATTACTGAAATTGATGTATAATTAAAAGCAGAAAAATTAAAGGAAAATAAAATGGGATACGAAACAACTAATAAAATCATAATTCGTGGAAAATCTGAAGAAATAAAATCTTTGGGTGAAAAAATTAAAAACTGGCTTTCGGAATCAGAAGGTAAAGATGATGAAAACTGGGTTGGATATATTGGGAATGCAGCTTTTGCAGAAGACGAAAATTATAATTGGTCTGATATTGGATTTATTTCTTGTATAGAAATAACTGACGAGGCTTTAATAATTGATGAGGATACAAAATATGGAGTAGAACTGGACTTATGGTATTCTCTTGGTAACAAATACCTGACTGAATATGAATTAGATTATGTTTCTATTTGGGACGGGGATGAAATAATTGATACGAATGTTACAGATTTTAAAGGAAAACTGTGCATCACAAATCTTGATACGGATGAAACTTTTGGTGATTATACAATTAAAGATAATCATTTCAGGTACTGTGATTATGATGAGTCAGAAGTTGATTTTGATACTTGGGATGAAGAAGAAATTGAATATGAAATTTTGAAATATAAAAACCTTGGCGAAGATGATGAGACTTCGGAAGATGAAGAAGATAATACTAATATGTCTATAGCAGATAAAAAAGATGCGTTAAAAAAATTGTTTAACAAACTGGGAGCAACTTTAGATTTAGAAAACTCTTCAGATAAGGAACTTATAAGTGAATGCTTTAGAAGAATGTATAGTGACCAATCAGATATTGTGGCTGTTAAAATCTGGACATTGGATGATATACGGGAAAAAGCTGGTGAATGGTGCACAAAGGCCGATGCAAAAGAGATTGTCGCAAGACTAAATATAGACGCATTATCTGATTGCACAGATTCAGAGTGGGAAGCGATTGACCAAGCTATAAAAACATATAAAAAGAAATAAATGTCAATTCAGAGTAAAAAATAATTTAAAAACAACTGTATTTTTATCTCCACTAGTCAAAAAATAATTCTGTTCTATTTTATAAATATGTTTCTAAAACAGAACAGAATTATAAAAAAGGAAGCATATATTTTTACAGGAAAATAAGATGACAAAAAACGAAGAGCGAATAAGAACCTTTTTTGAAGTAGATACAAATGAAGACAGATTAAGAGCATTTTTTGAATCGGTGAACTCTGTTCTTCAAGATAATGATGGTGGTTTTAACGAAAATGTCATTGAAATCACAAATCAGATGATTTCCCGTTCAATGGGTTTTGAAGGAAATCCTCGCGGAAAAGATGAACATGGTTTTCCTGTATACAATCCTGTAGATGAATCAGAAACTTATAATTTTTGTGCCGGAAGTGATTATGCCCAGAAAATCTTGAATGATGAAACATATACTATTGAAAAGTTACAGGATGAAATTACCAGAGATGTAGATGAAGGTAATGATGATATTGAGTGGGAACAGAATGCCGGGTATGGCTATCCAAATATTTAATTAAAAAGAAATAAAAAAGGAAGAATTAAATGGAACAGAATATTTTTGATGAAGAATTAGAGACAATAATAAATGGTTGTGA
>JAKSTL010000128.1 GCA_024402595.1 Treponema sp.
CGCCGACCGAACAGGGAGGAAGAGCGAGCAGGGATGCGAGCGGCAGTGAACGAAGGCGGCCCTGGCGGAGCAGACAGGAGGTCTGCGACAGAAGGGGGTGGTTCAAGTCCGACAATCGGCTTTTTTTTTATTTAACAAGGGTGAAGACTGCACTTGCGAAGGCGTGGAAGGGAGCCGAAGGCTGCAACCGGAGGGAGCGCACCGGAGGGGCGCGACTGAGGATGCCGCGGGTTACCAAGCCCTGAAAGGCCGTAAGGTGGTTGCGAGTTTTTTATTGGTGGAAAAGCTGAAGTTTAAAGAATCAGTTACGCCCACATAACGAAAAAAATAATTTATCTGGTGAAAAAATGAGTTTTTGTATACAGTGGACGGATTTTTGCGAGATTTACGACCGAGATGAGGAAATGGCGAAGGTTTTTTTGGAGCCACGACCTTGTGAAGACTGTCATTTATTTATTGAAGGAGACAATTATCCGGTTTTGAAGCTGCTTTCTGAGGATTACAGGCAAAAAGTTGATTTGATTTACATTGATCCGCCTTATAACACGGGAAATTGTTTTACTTATAACGATTCTTTTGGCAGCAGGGAAGATAAGCATTCTGCATGGTTGAGTTTTATGGACCGACGGCTTAGATTGGCACGGGAACTTTTGTGTGAATCGGGGTGCATTTTTATTGCTATAGACCAGTCGGAACTTTATGTGCTTAAGCTTTTGTGTGACGGGATTTTTGGGGAAGAAAACTTTGTAAACGATTTTATGTGGCTTCATGGTAAGGGGAAAAAGGATTCCTGGTCTAGAACTTTGCAGCAGCATACTCTTTGTTTTGCGAAAAATAAAAAAAATCTGGGCTCTTTTGTGGAAACTGAATATTCTGCTTGGGCAAAAAATAATGTGGATGGGGATGTTCGGGGAAACTGGTTTAGTGGTAGTATTTCTTTTTCGGAAAAGAGGTCGAATCCGCGGCATAAGAATTATTTTTCTATAAGGTCTCCCAGCGGGGTGGAATGGACTAGGCAGTGGCAGGTGAGTTGGGAAGAAATGCAGGAACTTTTGGCTGATAATAAAATCTATTTTGGGAATGCCCCGGAGTATGACAGAGTGCCTAGGGTTAAGATTTTTAATGACGAGGTTAAGGAAGTTATTCCTAAAAATATTATTGATTGTGTGGATTCGACCAGAAAAGCTCAGCGGCACTTGGATGATTTGCTAGGGGAAGATGGGGTTTTTGATAATCCTAAGCCTGTGGAACTGATTTCTCATTTGATTGAAATTACGGCTATGAAAAAGGATGCTGTGATTATGGATTTTTTTGCTGGCAGCGGAACTACTTTTGAAGCGGTGATGGATTTGAATAAAAGAGACGGTGGGGCGAGAAAATGTATTCTTATTCAAAAAAACGAGGCGGTTAATGAAAAGAAAAAAAAGGCTGGCTTGGGGTTTGAAAGTATTTCTGATATTTGCAAGGCTAGAATTGAAAAGGTAAAAGGGGAAGAGCGGGTACTTTACTGCTGTTTGAAGGAAGTAGGCAAAAGCTGTTTGGATGAAAAATCAAAATAACGGGGTGTGTCTGTTTAAGAAGTTTAAGCATTGCGGTCATTGAACTCTTCGACAAGTTCAGGCTGTACCTTAACCACTGCTAAACTTTCTTATGGGACGCGACCCCTTATAAATACATTACTACTGTATTGCAACTGTATTACAATTGTATTGCAACTATATTACAGCTGTATGTTCAGTTTTCCGCGAGTGAATACTGGAATGCGGTCCAAAGGTGCAGAAGCGGTTATGGTTTGTCCCCCTTTATAGCTTGTTCCACTGGCGGCTTCTATCCACTGTTCGCCCTCTGGCAAAACTGGCAGATAAACTGGTCGCTGGGTAATTCCTGCTTCCATTACTGGACATACGAGAATCTGTGAACCGAACATATATTGGTCTTCGATTTCCCAAGCCACTGGGTCATCCGAAAAGTCGTACATTAAAGGTCTGATTACAGGTGTTCCTTTTTCGTGGGCGGCCTGCATCTGTTCTTTTATGTATGGTTTTAATCTGGCTCGAAGTTTAAGAAGGTTGGAAAGGATTTGGTAAACATCGTCGCCAAAAGACCAAACTTCGTTATCTTGTCCACTTTCCATTTGTTTTATTTCGTGGCCACGGACGGTGTGGAATGGTTTTTTCAGGGTGTGGAATGGTGGGCGTTCTCCGTGAAGTCGCATAACTGGGCAGAAACATCCCCACTGGAACCAGCGAATAAGAAGTTCTTTGAATTGTTCATCTTTTATGTCGCCGCCAAGAAAGCCGCCAATGTCGGTGGTCCACCATGGGATTCCTGCAATGGCCATGCTTAATCCAGCTTGCACTTGGTTGCGGAAAGAGCGGAAATCGGAATGAACATCCCCAGACCAAACTACGGCACCGAACTTTTGAGAACCAGCCCAGGCGCAGCGGACGAGACTTAATGGCAACTCAACTTTTTCTTCTTTTAATCCGTCGTACCAGGCTTTTGCGTAGTAATATGGATAAATGTTTGAACATTCCATAGCGGGACCAAGATGGTAGCTGTAGTGTTCAAAATCGTAAAGTCCGTATTCAGGTTCTGCTTCATCCAACCAGAAAAGTTGAATGCCTTTTTTGAAATAATTTTCCTTGCATTTTTCCCAAACATATTTGCGGCACTCTGGATTTGTGGTATCGAAGAAAACTGTATTGCCCATCCAGTCCATGTTGAATCCGTCTTTTTTATCAAAACTGATTAAAAGTCCGTTCTGAGCCATTTCTTCAAAGTTTTCTGAGCGCTCATCAACGGTTGGCCAAACGCTGACCATTAGTTTTACATCCATTTCGCTAAGTTCTTTCACCATTGCTTCTGGGTCTGGCCAATCTTCTGGATCAAACTTAAAGTCTCCCTGACAAGTCCAATGGAAAAAGTCTATTACAATAACATCCAATGGAAGTCCACGGCGGCGATATTCCTTTGCCACATTTATAACTTCCTGTTGATTTCGGTAACGAAGTTTGCACTGCCAGAATCCCATGGCAAAATCGGGCATCATCGGTGTGCGTCCTGTAACAGAGGTATAATTTTCTTCACATTCTGCAGGAGTTCCAGTTGTTACCCAATAATCAATTTTTTTTGTCTGCTCTGCTGTCCAAATGGTTCCATTGGTTCCAAAACTTGCGGTTCCAATAGCGGGATTATTCCACAAAAAACCATAACCACGGCTGGAAATTACAAAAGGCACGGAAGCCTGGGAGTTTTTTTGCGAAAGTTCCCAAATGCCGCCCTTTTTGTCCAAATGCGAATCCTGATATTGTCCCATTCCAAAAAGTTTTTCATCATCGTAAGCTTCAAAACGAACGGTCGCCTTTGAAGAAAAAGAACCGTTGCATTGTTTTAGTTCTCGTCCAGGATTGTTTGTTGGCACGCAGAAACGGTCAATTCGCCAACGGTTGCGCCACTGTTCTTCAAAAAGCAGCTGTGGTTCGGCAGAATTTTCCTCTTTTTCGTCGATTTTCCAAAAAGAAATCCAATTTTCGTGATTTACTTTTACCAGCAGTTGCCCGTTTTGCAAAGTTGCCGTTTGTCCACAAGTTTTTTCCACACCATCAAAGTGTTCAGCCCAAGGATAAGTTGTATCAACCTCTTGAATTTTTATTTCGCATTCCGAATTTTCCCCCAGGCACTCCGAATTTTCCAAAGCCCAGTCATTTTTATCCATCTGACGGTCTCTTGTCATTCGCACCCGCACAGAATTTTTCCCCCAAGGTTCAATCCAAACCGTGCCAAATCCATCTTTCAAAACCAAACGATTTTCTTCTTTTAACAACATAGTTCATCCTGTAAAATTTTTATGTGCATAAGTATTTTAAAATTATCAGCCATAAATTTAATTCTTGCAACTCCATAGATTGTATAAAAAACCTTTGAAATTATTAGGTTTTGGGCGAAATGCATTGACAGTAAAAAAATTCTATTTCCAAAGATTCTATGCAAACAGCTAACGGCCTTCCAGGGCTTACCTACGGACGGTTTCGCCAAAGCTCAACTACGCTTCGCGTACCCTTCCACGCCTTCGCAAGAAAATTTATCAATTTTTTTTAGAAAAATGGTCCGAAATGGAAAAAAAAAGACAAATTTTATATAGGGAAAGCAAAATCAAGCTGCTGCCCAAAGTAAAGTTTCAGTTTGGAGAGTTTTATGAATATTTATTCATTTTCGCCCTTTGGTTATGAAGGTGCATTGGTAACTGTGGAAGTAGATTTACGGCGAGGAATTCCTGCAGTGGATATTGTGGGACTTGCAGATGGGACGGTAAAAGAATCCAGAGAAAGAATGCAGGCCGCGGTTAGAAATTCCGGCTTTGATTTTCCTCCCGAACGAGTTTTAATTAGTTTATCTCCTGCAGATTTGCGCAAAGAAGGGGCCGGTTTTGATTTGCCTATTGCCCTGGGAGTTTTAGCGGCCAATGCAGAAGCTAATGGAGAACAAGGTTTTATTACAGAACCAATTCTTGTTATGGGAGAGCTGGAACTTTCTGGTAAAATACGCCCTGTAAAAGGAATCCATGCGGCGGTTTCTACTGCGGCTTCCTGTGGAATTATGCGTTGTATTGTACCAATTCAGAATGCCGATGAAGCAAGAGAAGTAACAGGAGTTCAAGTTTATGGTGCCGATTCTTTGGAAAATGCTTTTAGGGCATTAAAAGATCATTCGTTTTACGAAGCCAGAAGTTTAACTGCATCGGGAGAAAGCAACTTTATTCCTTCTGGCTGTATGAATTATGATGGAGTTTATTTTTCAGAATTGCGTCCAGGTTATGAATATGGAGATATAAAGGGGCAGTATAAATTGATTAGGGCTTTGCAGATTGCCGCTGCTGGTGGTCATAATTTAATCGCTTTAGGTGCACCGGGGTGTGGTAAGACTATGGCAATTCAGAAGTTTCCCGCAATAAATCCAATTTTAACTTTGGATGAAGCTCAGTCGGTTACAAGAATCTGGTCGTTGGCGGGACTCATAAAACCTTCGGAACCATTGGTCAGGATTCCGCCTTTTCGTGTTCCTCATCAAACGGCCACCACGGAAGGCATTTGTGGCGGTGGACCAAATTGTCGCCCGGGAGAAATATCTTTAGCGCATAATGGAGTTCTTTTTCTTGATGAAGCGGCAGAGTTCAAATCTTCTGTTTTACAAATGCTGAGAGTTCCTTTGGAAAGTGGAAGCATAACTTTAAGCCGGGCTGGTAGAACTACAAACTATCCTGCAAGTTTTCAGCTGTTAATGGCGGTAAACCCTTGTCCTTGTGGAAATTATGGTTCCAAAACTAAGATTTGTTTATGCAGCGCAAAATCTGTAGAAATGTATTGGAAAAAGTTTTCTGCGCCTTTGCTGGATAGAATTGATTTACGAGTTTTTGTGGAAAATCAAAGCGATTCAAAAGAAAGCATGGAAGACAGAAAAACACTTTGTACAACTGACGAAATTAGACGGGGAATTGCAAAAGCGGTAAAGATTCAAAGAAAAAGGCAGGGAATTAGAAATGATAGGTTGAGCCCAAGGGAAATACTGGATTTTTGTAAACTCGATAAGGAAACTCAGGCAATTTTGGATGCGGCGGTTTTAAGATATGGTTTTTCACCAAGAGCGGTATCTTCCTGTCTAAAAGTTTCCCGAACAATTGCGGATATGGAAGGAGAAGAACGAATCTGCCCAGAACATATGACAGAAGCCATAGAATATAGAAAACTTTGCGCCAACATGATGCCAGACATGTGACCTTTTCAATGTTTTTATTTATGCTCGAGCAGAGTTCAGTCTCCAGACAAGGAAATAAATCAGATATAAAAA
>JAKSTL010000129.1 GCA_024402595.1 Treponema sp.
ACTTATTGCTCTTGCCGTTCTTATTATACTTTTAATTGTTACAGGACCTCTTTATATTGTAAACGAAGGAAATCAGGTTGTAGTAACTCGCTTTGGTAGTATTGTTAATACTCATACAGAAGCAGGGCTCTATTTTAAGATTCCTTTCCTTGATAAAGTTACATCTTACCCAAAACTGGTGCTTTCTCTTGATGGTGATGAACAGAGAATCCCTACAAAAGAAAATCAGTTCATTATTGTTGACACAACTTCAAGATGGCGCATTTCTGACCCAGCAAAGTTCTATCAGAGTTTCCAGTATCTTGATTATGCTTACAATAAACTTAGCGACATAATCGATTCATCTTGCCGAACTGTTATTACACAAAACAGATTAAGCGAAATTGTTCGTTCATCAAACATTATAAATGATACAAAAAATCTGGACAAAGATTTAGAAGATGACGAAACAAAAGAAATTGACAGTCTTGTAAACGATTCTACTTCAAACGAAGTAGTAACAAAAGGCCGTGGTGAACTTTGCCGCCAGATGACTATAGAAGCTAACAAACTGGTTCCTGAATACGGTATTGAACTTATTGATATTGTTCCTCGACAGATTAAATATTCAGATGAACTTACAGAATCTGTTTACAACCGAATGATTAAAGACCGAAATCAGGTTGCTCAGGCTTATCGTTCTTTAGGTGAAGGTAAAAAAGCAGAATGGCTTGGTAAACTTGAAAGCGACAAACGAACTATTGCTTCAGAGGCCTATAGAAAATCTGAGGAAATAAAAGGTAATGCCGATGCCGAAGCCGCAGCAATTTACGCCAATGCCTATAATCAGGACCCTGAGTTCTATGCTTTCTGGAAAAGTATGGAATCATATAGAAATAACTTAAAGGATTATCCTGCAACTTATAGTACAAAACTTGATTATTTCAAATATTTGTACGGCGCTAACGGCAGATAATCATAAAATAAGGAAAAGCAAGCTATGAAACTGGTAACAATAGACAAAGATGAAATTAGATTAAACTCATTTATGGATGAACTGTCTTTTGGGAAGACAAATTACAATTCTATTGTTACGCAGGAGGGCTTGCTGGCCACCTGTTCATGGGAATTGAATGAAAATAATTCGCCAAAGGATTTTCTTAGCGACAATATGACTTTTTCTTTTAGCCCATGGACTTTTTCAGAAATAAAATCCTTTGCAGTTCCAGAAGACAACAAATCCATAGTTTTTTATTGCGGAAAAAATCCTTTATCGGCACAAGCAAAAACACTTTTAGAATTGTACGAAGCAGCGGGAGACGAAAATGCCTCTTTGGAAGATAAAGACAAAATGTTTGATGCTTCTTTTGTGCTTTGTTCAATTTTGACCCAAGCCGCTAAAGAGAAAGTAAATCTGCCAATAAATGGAGGTGGTGGAATTATCTTTGACTTTGTTGATGAAGAAAATCTTCAGGATTCAAAAAACTACAAAGTACTTAAAGTGCTGTTTTTACCACCAAATCTGTATAAATATTCCAGTAGCGGACTTTCTGCTGTAGAATATGCAGATAATTATCTTTGCTGGGTTAATCCAACTCTTTATGATTTGCCAGCAATTTGTTTTGAACGAGCTGTTATTGCTTATAAAATGCTGACTGGTCGTTTTCCTTACCCCGCTTCTGACTCTACAGAACGAAATGCAGATATTCTTGACAGAAAGTTTCTTCCAGTAGATTTATGTGTAAATGGCATCAATGAAGAACTGGCGCAACACATTAACAAAGCCCTTAAGCTTAATTCCAACGCCTTTGCAATTCCTGGAAAAAAGAAGAAAGGTAAAAACAGTGAAGATTTAACACCAACCCCCGATTTTCCTCTAGATTTACTCTTAAAAGCTAAAACTTCTACCAAAACCTCCCGCATTTCAGATGAAGCACTTGCTGCAAAAGCCCAAAATTATATAAAACACAGAGATTCCAGAATAAATGCCAAACGAACTTTAAGAAGAAATACTTCTATTTTGGTTACCTCTGCTATTGTTATTACAATTGTTGGCCTCATAACAGGAAATGCCGTAAAAAATAACCAGGATAATTATTCTTCCCGAGGATTAACA
Organism: Treponema sp.; assembly: GCA_024402595.1. GTDB lineage: Bacteria > Spirochaetota > Spirochaetia > Treponematales > Treponemataceae > Treponema_D. Next base: position 2,096 of record JAKSTL010000129.1, read on the forward strand.
TCTACAGAAACTGTAGAAATGTTTTTTAAAGGTGTAAATGAAAAAGACACTGTTATTCTTGATAATATTGTGTCTGGCAAAGGTCCATCCCGATATGTAGATACCATCAGTCAGATTTATGTATTAAACAAATCTCGTCAGGCTTACAATTATGGCGATAAAGGTTTTGCGGCTCCAGAAACCTGGTGTTTTTTTGTAAAGAATGCAGCCGGAAACGCAAAAGCTGGTATTTATGGGGTTACAAATGTAGAAATTGACGGCAAACTTTACGAACTGGAACCTCCTCTTTACAAAAAGAAAGATAAAGCTGAAATAATTAAAGAAGAAAATGGCATTGCTGTTCAAAAAGGTTCAAAATCTGTTCATATTGCAGAATATTATTTACTTCATACAGAAGGAGAAGCTGGTGAATTAACTGTAGAAAAAGCCACAGACACATTTACCTTAACTTTTGATGGAACTCGTTGGTTAATTACAGAAATTAGTTCGGATGTTCATAATTTGAACATTGATGATAATTTATTCAAGGCGGACTGGTATAACGCAATGATTTTTGCCAATGATAATCCTATTAGAGCGGTACAGGTTTTAAAAGGAAAGTATTATTGGTTACCAACCGACCATGCAATGGAAAAAGAAAAAATCCGTCTGGAAGAAGAAGCAAAAAATCCTTTTGGAATAAAAGGTTTATAAAAGCCATAACATTCATCCTACCGATTTCTTTTAGCAGTTTGGTCTGAAAGTTCAGGTCCTGTCTTAATTATTATTTTTTTGTAATAAAAGCAGCCTGAACTGTAAACTCTTTTCCATAAGCTGTTTCACGACGATTTGAACCAAAGACTTCGTTACAGCAAGTGCAATCTTCACATAAAAGAATATTTTCTGGCCTTACACCAAGCTTTTGCAACACATTCAAATTAGCCTGTTCCAAAGAAAGACGATAAAGTTTTCCCCCACCATTATTCCAAACAATGGGCAAACCTTTTCCTCCACAATAACAATTTTCGCCATCTTTTAGTGGGGTTATGCAATCAGAACCAAAGTTTTCTGTAAAATATTCAGCTCGTTCCTGATTAACAATATAGCAGCATTTTTTTATATGAGGTCCAATAATTACCGAAAAATCTTCTGGTTTCGCTCCATATTTTTTTTCAGCAAGAGTAATGGCTTCGGAAACAATTCCTGTTCCCTTCCAACCAGAATGAACAATTCCAAAAACCTGACTAATTGAATCATAAAGATAGATAGGAACGCAATCGGCAACAGTTACCACAGGCATAAGCTGCATATTTTTTGTAATAATTCCGTCTCCATTTTTTTGGAAGGTATCATTGCTTGAATGAACATCGTACACAATTTTTGAATGAATCAGTTCTACAGGCGTAATGTCCAACTTTGATTTTCCTAAACTTTCTGCCAGGGATTCAAGCTTTATATTTCTATTGTCATTAGTTTCATTCCATCTAAAACGCATACTACCGGCAGCCCAAAGAGTCATTCCACAAGCTGGTGCATTTTCCAAAACACTACCATGTTTATAAAAAGGAAAAAAAATCCAATCTTGTTGAGTTTCTAATGCTTTCAGTTTATCAAGGACAAAGGTGTTTACCAAGGATTTGTATTTTTCTGACATTTTTTATTCCCGCACATTGTCAATGGTTTCCATTTCTGCCAGATAGAACACTGCTCTAATCAATTTTTTTCTTACATCTATTAAGTCATCAAGGAACTTTCTGTTGTTTCTACCTTTAATAGAATTAAGATTTTGCAGACCCTCGTGGATTCCATCTTTTTCTTCATCAAAAATACCATGAAAAACAGCATCTATAGCTCTTGCACTTTTACAAAAAAGCAGCAGGTTTTCCTTGAACTCACTTTCTGTTTGTTTCATCATAGAATCTATTTGCTTTTGCACTTGGAAAGTATGTATTCTTGCAGTAGAAAAATCCTGGAAAATCTTTCCAAACTCTCCTTCCGGGGATAATTTTTGTATCAGATTCCGAGTTCGCGTCATACTCAGATTAAAATTATCCAAGGCATCAGAAAACTCACTACGATTTTCGCTTTTAAAGAAAATGCCTTCTGTTATAACGCCCAGTAAAAGAGCCATCATATCATCAAAACAATCTGTGGCAATCCATCCTAAAAAACCAGCAGATAATTCGCAGCCAAAATTGATTATTGTCCAAAGCTTTAACCAGGGACGCTGCTCCAACACAGGAAAATCAGATAAACCAAAATCATTCTTGAATGCAATGCCAAGATTCTGTTTCTTCTGTTCCTTAACCCATTCTGCCCAACGAATATCAAGGATTTTTTTCCACTGCATTCTAAAACCAGGAAACCAAGCCTCTACACCACCCATTGGATCTGGAACCCAGTCATAATTATTATTAACTATTCGTCCTAAATTACGAATTGGAACTGTTTCTATAAAAGATTTTATTTCTTCCAGATGGATTTCTGCTTTCTGCATAAACTCGCTGATTTGTTTTTCCACATCCTTTTCCAGTACAGAATCGCTTAAAGATTTTTTTTGCGAAAAGAGGAAAATTGCCTGGAGAACTTCGCTAGGAATAGGAATTATTTGGTCAAAAACCGATGCCAGCATATTGTAATCAACCATAGCTGCTTTATATGGGCAACTAAAAACATCACCGGTGACATTTGTAAAACCTGACAAAAAATGAAGATATGGTAACATGGTAAAGTTTCGCAACCAGTTTGCCGCAGAAACACCCAAATAAATGCTTTCTCTTGTTTGAGGCTGCATATTGTTCAATATTTCATCCAGTTTTTTTAAGAAGCTTAGTCTTAGCTCATTATTTGCATCTCTATCAAAAGGAGTTATAAAAGGATCGGCTTCTTCATTGATTTTGTCAGAAAGTTGAGGAGCCACAAAGGAACTTAAAAAAACATGAAAATCACTGATATTATCTTCGATAAAATTAAAATATGGTTTAAAAAAGTCGGAAGCTTCTTTTAAATGCTGCAGACGCTCGTGGAAAAGATAATCAAAGGAATTGATATTATAATTGATTAAACCCGGATGATTGCGGTTGATTTTTTTTGCAGTAGCAAGGAGAACATCATCACAATAAAGTTTCTGATAATTTTGCTTTGTAAAAACTGAACGAATCCACAGAAGAAGACGATATAATACAGATTCCTGCTGCAATTTTTTCTGAAGTGTTAATTGCGGTTCCTGAGTATTCTGTCCAGCTTGTGAAAGTTGAACTGGATTTTCAATTTTTTGATTTATTCTTTCCAACATTGCCCGTCTATCATCAGAGGATAAACCTGCAACAAGCTTGTCGAAAGAACTCTTGTTATCACTTTCAGCCATAGAAACTCACGAAAAATCTGTTTTAGCTCCTACGGGAGTCGAACCCGTCTCTCCGCCTTGAGAGGGCGATGAACTAAACCGATATTCGAAGGAGCCATAGAAAGTGACTCATAAAAAGAGTCCCGCAAAAAAAAAGCTGAACCAAACGAGATTCAGCTTTAGTTCCCCAAGGAGGATTCGAACCCCCACAGTCAGAACCAGAA
>JAKSTL010000013.1 GCA_024402595.1 Treponema sp.
GTTTTCATTTTTGTTTTCTCTTCATTAACATAAAAAGTATCTGAGAAATGATTTGATGACATCCAATGAATTACCAAATCACTTTCTTTTTCAACTCCTTCATCATAATTCTGAATCAATGCGAAGGGACTTCCTGCTTTAATTATCATAGTATCATAACCATAACCTTCAGTCATAACCCATTTTCCTTTTAGCCATGATAAGTCATCATACAATTTGAACTCAATATATTCGTTTGTTTCATCATAAACTACAGATGTTGATTTTTGTGCTTCTGGATTTTCTATAATGTTATGACTGATATAACTTTGCATTGAAGTAAAATGACAGGTTGTATAATTATTCTTCAAATCTTTGAGCCAGATTGAAGGTGTTGAAAATCTACTATCCAGCTGAACTGGAACACCATCTTTAAATGCTTTGTAATAAACAAATGGATTTGTTACATCTTTACAAAGTTCAGATAAATAATCGGCATCAAAATAGAATAAACTTGTCTTATTTGGTGTTATTTTTCCAATAACATAGTTTGAAATAACATTGCCGTTTTCATCACAAAAATCTGCTTCAAGTGTAATTTCACTTTCAAATCTATTGTTTCCTACAATGGCATAATTACTATCTTCTGGTGTAACAGTCTGAAGCACATTAAGTTCTGTTACAGTTCCATTCTTCATTGTCGTACAACTAAAAAGAATAAGTGAAACTGAAAATAATGATACAAATAAAAGTCTTTTCATAAAATAATTCCTTATATTTTTATAAATAACCTTTTGCAATAAAAGATTATTTAGTTATATCGTTTGTCTTCAATGCGTTTTGTCTTTTTTTCAGAACGAGGAAGTTCACCAATGCCTACAACTTCAACTCTAGGAGTCATATTATACTTCTGTTTAAAGAAATATTGTATTCCAAGAGCAACTTCAACACGGTCAGTTCCACCTTCAACTTCTACCATAATTGTCATCTGATCTTTTCCGTCAACATGTTCAATAATTGCTCGATATTCAGAAGAAGTTCCTGGAACTGATTTTATAACATCTTCAATTGTACTAGGGAAAATAATATTTCCTTTTACTTTGACCATATCATCAGAACGACCCATAATTTGAGTTATTCTAGGATAAGTACGGCCACAAGGACATTTTTCTGTAACAAATGCAGCAAGATCGTGAGTTCTAAAACGGAACAAAGGAGCACCTTCTTTCACCAAAGTTGTAAGACAGATTTCTCCAATTTCCCCGTCTTTTACAGGAAGTCCGGTTTGAGGATCAAGTATTTCTGTATAAATATAATCATCAAAGATATGCATTCCTGCATCAGATTCCGTACAGTTAATGCCAATTCCAGGACCATAACATTCTGTAAGCCCATAAATATCGTAAAGTTCAATACCAAGAATCGACTGAATACGAGTGCGCATCTTTTCACCCCAGCGTTCAGAACCAATTACACCTTTTTTTAGTTTTATATTTTTGGTAAGATTCCGAGCTTCCACCTGTTCAGCCAAAAGCAAAGCATAAGAAGAGGTTGCACAAATTACAGTTGAACCTAAATCCTGCATCATTTGAAGCTGTTTTTCTGTATTCCCAGGCCCCATTGGAACTGCCATAGCGCCCAATTTTTCACAACCAGCTTGAAATCCAATACCAGCAGTCCACAAACCATACCCCGGAGTAATCTGAATGCGGTCTTTTTTACCAATTCCTGCTAGTTCATAACAGCGTGCAAACATAATAGCCCAGTCATCAACATCTTTTGCGGTATAAGGAATAATGACTGGAGCTCCTGTTGTTCCCGAAGATGAATGAATACGAACAATATCTTCCTCTGGAACTGCTGCAAGACCAAGAGGATATGCATTTCTTAAATCTTGCTTATCACAGAATGGAACTAATTTTTCAAAACTTTCCTGATCTTTAATGTCTTCTGGATTTACATTCTTAAATCGTTCTGTATAAAACGGATTACCACAAGCCTTAACACGGGCAATCTGTGCACGAATCTGTTCTAATTGCTTTTCTGTTAATTTCATTTTTATTTCCTTCTTACATATATGTTATTTTACATAATCTATCGCATTACAATTTAATTCATAAAAATCGGGCTTTACCAAAAGTTTTAGTGCAGCTTTTAACTCTTCCCTAGTAATAAGCCCTGTTTTACAAGCAGCACCAAGCAATACCATATTCACAACTTTAGAACTGCCTAATTCTTTACAAGCTGCTTCTGTATCTACAGAAATAACTTTTCCTTGTTTTTCAAGATATTCCAGCATTATGTCTTCGCTAAAAGTTTTTCCTGTAAGACTGGCTGTTGTTGGCTGAACAACCTTTTTATTTACAATAATCATTCCGTCCTTTTTCAAATAATCTATATTCCGAACAGCTTCTGCCGCTTCAAATGCAATAATCATATTTGCCTGCCCTTTTGGGATTAATGGCGAATAAAGATTTCTACCAATTCTTACATGACTGGTAACCGAACCTCCTCTCTGCGCCATACCAATTGTTTCTGCAGACAAAACATGTTCACCACTAGAAATTGCTGCCTGAGAAAGAACCTTTGCAGCAAGAACCGTTCCCTGACCACCAACTCCACAAATTAATATATTTTCTGCCATAATTTCTCCTAAATCATAAAGAAGGGGAAAGCCTTCCCCTCGGCCACACTTCGTTGCGTCCTACCCCTTCCAGCGGGGTAACAAACGAGTTTGTTTCCCCGCAACACCCTAATCAATAGCTTTTACAGGACAAACTCCACTACATAAACCACAACCTGTACAAAGTGATTTATCAATTTCTATCATTTGTTTTCCTTTAGTGTTTTTTGCCAAACTCAAACTTAAAGCCGGACATCCCAATTCATTAATACATTTTCTGCAGCCAATACATTTTTCTGCATCAACAACTTTAGTTCTTGGAAACTTATAACCGAGTTTTCCAGCTACGCTTATACAAGGAGATTTAAAAATAATTGCACTTACTCCAGGAGCATTACTAGCCTGTTTTACGGCAGCAACCGCTTTTTCCTGATCAAAAGGATCCACTTCAATAACTGGAGAAACTCCAATTGCTTCAAGAATCTTTGGTATGCTAATTTTTTCAACAATTTCGCCCATCATAGTAACACCAGTTCCTGGATGTGGTTGGTGTCCTGTCATGGCGGTAGTTGAATTATCAAGAATACAGATTGTTTGTTTTGCCTGATTATAAACTGCATTTACAACACCAGTAATTCCACTGGCAAAAAAGGTTGAATCACCAATAAAACTAAAACATTTTCTGTCTGGTTCATTATGGTAAAAACCTTGGGCAATTGTAATATCTGCACCCATACAAAGACATGTATCTGTCATATCAAGAGGTTTTGCATTTCCTAAAGTATAGCAGCCAATATCGCCACAATAAGCAGTTTTTTCTCCTTTCATAGCTTGTTTTACTGCATAGAAAGCCCCTCTATGTGGACAACCAGCACATAAAACTGGTGGACGAACTGGAAGTTCTGGAGATTCCGAATCAAGTTCGGAATGACATGGTCTACATCCAGTACTGTCATGCTGAACTTGTTTCAGCATCTCACAAACAATCCTCTTCACAATTTCTACTGTTAATTCTCCTGCTTCTGGAACAGTTTTATCGTGTTTTCCGTGAATACAGCAGTTTAGTCTTTCTGCACCACACAGCTGAATAAGTGAATCTTCAATTACGGGATCAAGTTCTTCAAAAACTGTAATCTCTGGATTCGCCTTTAAAAATTCAGATGCTAAAGTGGAAGGGAATGGATACGGTGTTCCAATCTTTAACACAACAGCATCTTGAATAGCTTTGTTATCAGGATTCTCTTCTTTAAGAATTGAAAGAGCCTCCATTAAATAACAGTATGAAATTCCACCAGCAGCAAAGGCGTTACGGGAATGTGTCCCGTTAGAAGGGGTAGTGGAAGCCGGAACGGCTGAAGCGAGGGGAAGGCTTTCCCCTCTTTTTGTAATAAAATTCCACTTAGATGCAGAAAACTCCTTTGGCAGAATACTTTCATTCCGTTCAAAAATTCTTTTGTGATTATTATACGAAGCACGCGGAAAAATAACCCAACGGGCACTGTCTTTTTCAAAAACGCCAGGTTTTCTGCAAGTACCAAGTTCAGGCATTTCCATACTTTCATAAGCATGATCAACCCTAGTTGTTGGGCGAAGCAAAACGGGAGTGTTATATTTTTCAGAAAGTTCAAAAGCTTCTTGTATCATTTCATAGGCTTCCGTAGGAGTTGAAGGATCGAAACAAGGCAATTTTGAAAACTGTGCAAATCTTCGTGTATCCTGTTCTGTCTGACTGGAAATTGGACCAGGGTCATCTGCAGAAACAATTACCATTCCACCTTTTACACCAACATAAGAAAGACACATAACAGGGTCAGATGCGACATTAAGCCCCACTTGTTTCATTGTTACTAAAGTTCTACTACCAGCATAAGATGCACCTGCAGCAACTTCCACAGCGGCCTTTTCATTTACAGACCATTCAACATAAGTTTCAGTTTTTTTATTATATTTAGAAATAAATTCTATTGTTTCGCTAGATGGAGTTCCAGGATATCCTGCCACTAGATTAACTCCAGCTTTTAGGGCGCCAAGGGCAATTGCCTGGTTTCCCATAATCATTTGTGTAGACATAGGTTTAATTATAACATATTTCTTCTAGATTTTCTTATACAATTTGTAATTTGATTAGAATAAAAAAAAGACATCCTATCAGATTTCTCCAATCGGATGCCTTTCTTTGCTTATTTATAATTCAGATTATCTGTTTGCATCAGCTAATAAGCCAGCCCAGCTATTCTTTGTATCTTCATAAGCCTGCTGTGGTGTTACATAACCTGGATATGTTACCCAAATTACATCACCCATGTAGTTGATATCTGGAACCAATGTGTCATAGCGTGGACAAGGAGTTGCTTTCATAATTTCCAAAGTTTCGTCTACAGCTCGTGTATCGCGGAAACATGAATAATATGATTCTTTCCATGCATCTGGACCACCAAATCCAGGAACCTCATCTGTCCAGAAATCAAAGGCTTTAGCAATCTTACTTGCTCTTTCATCATCATAGCAGTTTGGAATTACATACATATTATCGTTATGAAGTGTTCTATATTTTCCATCACCTTTTGGTCCAAGTGGGAAACATACAAAGCCCCAATCATCAGACATATCAGCAAAAGTACCATTGCGCTGTGCGTGATATTCCTGATCTGCAAGGAATGCAACTTTTCCATTTAAGAATGCTGCATACATCCAGTTCCATTCAGATCCTTCTGGCTGAGGCATTTCATAAGTTGTTGCCATGTGAGCACTCCAACTCAATGCTTCCAAAACCTGATCAGTTCCAACATTGTTTACAAACTTACCATTTGCATCTTTACCAATCATTGGCATACCGTTTGAAATAGCAGCTAATGGAACAAATTCTGTAGAAGAGTTTGCCATACCCCAAGCATCAATAACACCATCGTTATCTGTATCGTATGTACATTTTGCAACAAGCTGTTCAAATGTTTCCCAAGTCCATTTACCTTCTTTCTGTAAATCGTAAGGCATATCTTCATCAATACCAGCTTCTGCTAAAAGACGCTTATTGAAGAATACACCACCTCGTGGCTCTGGAACTAATGGTCTCATTGCATAGAATGAAGAACCTTTTACGAGCATCTTTTCTGTACCAGATGCCCATTTACTTGCTGTAAAATCAATACAATCAAGTTTTGACAAATCATAGAACAAATCTGATCTCAAACCAGTAAGAGCAGAACGGGCATCAATTGTAAAGATATAATTTTCTCTACCACCAGTGATACAGAAGTTTGCTACAGCCTGTGGATGTGAATCCCAACTTCCTGTTAACTGTTTCTGAACCATGTTGTAGTTATATGCAGCCTGTGTCCATTTATGCCACTGCTGCTGAGCTTCTTCAATTGGAGAAGATGCTGGTCTTGCATCCCAGTCATCACCTGACCACCAGTCTGCGAGAATTACATCCATTCCACCCAAATCCCAAACTTTTCCTTTTGCATCTTTAGCTTTTTTTACGCTAGCAAATGGATCATCTTTCTTTCCTTTCTTTTTAGCGGCACAAACTGTTGAAGAAATCATCAACATTGACAAACCGACACAAATAATTTTCTTGGAAATACCTTTCATTGTTACTCCTTGTTTTTATTAGTTTGTAAAAACTTACAAAAAAAACATAAATAGCCTTTTACTTGCCAACAGAATATTTCATAAATAATTTGTAAAATATAATTTAATTCGGTATTATTACACTTTATTCGGATTTTCATTAAAAATTAGTATATAAAACTCTGTTATTTACTATTCCTACTTCATTCGTTATAATTTTGTTTGTATGAAAAAGATTATTTTTGCTGCTTTTCTTCTATTATATATTCCATTTTTCTTCTCTTGTACAGTTGGAAAAAAATCTCCATCTGAAAAAAATCAAAACACAATTATGGATTTATCCGAAGAACAAATTGTAAAAGGCAATTCATATTCGAAAAGTTTATCAAATACAAAATCAAACAATAATTCAACTTCAATTTCTGTAAAAGGTTTTTCTGGAATTGAAACATTAGTATCTTTTAAGAAAAGTAATGATTCTATTGAGCTTTCAATTTCTTGCGAGATTAACAATGGAGAACTTCGGCTGGTACTTTGTGATTCTGAAAAAATCATTCACGAATTTAACTTAGAAGAAAAAAATCAAACTTACAGATTTTCTCCAGGCGATACAAATTGTCATCTTAAAGCTGTCGGAAATAAGGCGAATTATTCCATGAAGATTACTTATAATAGAAAAAAACTTTCAAATCAGACTTTTAATTTTACAGAATTGTAATATTCTAGCTTTTTATAATCTCCTACGAGAACAGTTTTTATCTCTCCCCTGTTGAAGCATTTTTGTTTATGACCAAATAATCATCTATATAACAATTTTCAGAACGACACAGGTACAAAATCAAGATTTCTTTAAAACGACTTAGGTACATAACACAAAAATCATAAGACGACATAGGTACAGATTACAATTTTTATAGAACGACGCAGGTACAAATCAAAAATAACCCCTTTAAAACGACATAAGTACAATCAAAATCTTGTTTAAAACGACGCAAGTACAAGAAAAAGTGCCATTTTTGTAAATAGAACGACGCAGGTACAAAAAATAGACAAAAAAAATGTACCCATAAAACGACATAGGTACATTTTCAAAATAATTATAGAACGACACGATTACAAGAAAATAGCTCCCCTACCCTACTCTTCAGGATGCAATTTTGCTAATCTAGATAAAGCTTCATATTCTGCAATTACAAACTTCATTTCAGGATTAGTTTTCTTTTCTTGTTCAACCTGAGCAATGATTTCTTGATATTCTTCTGGATACTTATTTTTTAAAGTTTCAAAAGAATCATCTTCATCTGCTGTATTAGAATTAGCCGAAGAACTTCTTAAATGCTTTCTTGGTTCAGGTTTAGTTTCCGTACAAACAAAATGGAATGCTATTAGATTTTTTCCACGTTTTATTGGCTGAGGATCAATTTCAAAACCAACTTTTGCATTATTTAATAATTCAATTGGATCATAAACAATTCGTCGAGTAAAATCTGTCATTCTTTTATATTTTGAATCTTCGATGGAAAAAAGCTGTCTCAACTGCTCAATGGTATATTCAAAATACCAGGTTCCTTTTTTATTTCCGTTTATGCCTTTATTACCAGCATAAGACATTCCTATTTCAAAATAACGAATAGAATATTTACTGGATAAACGCCCCAAATAGGCTAAGTCCAATTTTGCATAAGCTTTTTTATATTGTAAGAGCGCATTTCCTAACGACTTATTGAATGAAAGAGAAAATGTTTTTGTAGTTGGAAGCCAGGCTGCATGATCAAACCAGGTATATTTAAACCAGTCACCATTATCGGTGTAAATCTTTATTTGACTTCCACTGATTTTGTCTATGGCATTTTCCAAAATCATTCTTTGTTTTTGTCCATCAGTCATATCTAAAGCTTTTATAGCATCTGAAATTGTAAAAGTAACAGTATAATCATCATCGCTTTCAATTTTTTGAGGAATGTAAGACATGGCCAGAGTCATAAGTTTTTTTTCTGTGGCTTCGATATCGTTAATTGAGCGACTTATAACATTTGGTTGCAAAAGATAAGTTCTGTCGATATTATTATCTAAACTTTGGTCATTATTTAAATTATTATTTTGACTGGTTGCTTGTAAAAAGTTAATTTCTTCTGCTGAGAATAATTCTTGTACTTCAGAAGATTCCATAACAGTTCCTCCCATAGAACGACATTATATAACGACAAATCCGTTTTTACAAGTCGTTCTATAATTTTTTTACAAGTATTCGTTTTTTTTAGTTTGGGTATTATAGTTTTATTATTATTAATTAATATTTATAATATTGTCTTGAAGTAACTTCTTGTATCATAAGGAAATACGCGAGAATCCAACGACTTAAGTACAGAAAAAGACGACAAAGGTACAAATAACGACGACTTAAGTACAGAATAAAACGACGGTTGTACATTTGGGAACGACTTAAGTACATTTTTCATCATAAATCCAGATTTTTGAAAAATTATTAGCTTCAATCATCATTTTGCATTATGCAACTTGAAAAATAAATATAAAATGGGCAATTTTTGTATATTTCTGCCTGAAAAAAATCTGAAAATTATAAATGAAACCGTTTATAAAACGACATAGGTACATTATTCTATAGATTTTTATGGAATGAAGCTATGCATTTTTTTAATGTTGCATTTTTGTTAAAATCAGTTTCCTGATATCAATTTTTTTGCGCAATCCTTTTTAGAAAATCCCCTGTTCTTTACAATCTGATTTTAATTTAGAACGACGCAGGTACAGAAAGAAGTGTATTAGAAATATAGTGGAAAGATAATAGAAACATAATATATAAATAGTATAAATTATATTATAAAACAAATATAAATATATTAGAAAAGACATTGTAATTTTGATGCCAAAATTGAACATAAAATAACGACTTTTGCCTTTGATTTTTATTCTGGGGATATTCGAATATTTTTACTGGGGAAACTAAAGTTCTAAAATTGTATTTTAAAGACCTTTTCTTTTTGTCAAAAAATGGAAAAAAAATCTCAGACAAATATTTTTCCCGAGATTAAAAAAAATATCGAAAAATGTGCGCTTATTTTTGAAAAAAAATTAAACTCGAGTTTTTAACCAAAAATCCCTTTGAATCTAAATATAAAACCCCTTCTAAATCGCCGAAATATTAAAAAAATCGGGGGTGTTATCATAAAAATGAATAATTTTACGTCTTGCGCAAAAAAATGGCAAAATTTTAAATATTTTAGTGATAATATAAACAGAGTATAAATATGATATGTAAACAATATAAAAGCAATATAAACATAATATAAAATATATTATAAAAAAGATATAAATTATATTAAGAATAAATTGTAAAAATAATATAAATAAGTTATAATCATAATATAAAAATATTTGAATTGTGCTATATATTACAATGAATACATAAAATTATGCAGGAGATGGATATGAAAATTATTACAGTAACAAATCAAAAGGGTGGTGCTGGAAAAACAACTACTGTAGATGCGGTTTTGTCTGCATTAACTTTAAAAGGTATAAAAGCTCTGGCTGTGGATTTGGATCCTCAATGTAATTTGACTTTTTCAATGAATGCCGACAGTGGAAAAGATAATATTCTGGATGTTTTGACTGGAGAATCTAAGGTGCAGGACGCTATTCAACATCTTAAAAATGGAGATTTAATTGCGGGAACAGCTCATCTTGCGGCGGCAGAAAGCATACTGACTCAAACAGGCAAGGAATATAGATTGAAGGAATCTCTGGAGGAAATAAAAAATCAATATGATTATATTTTGATTGATACACCTCCAGCACTTGGCATTTTAACAATAAATGCATTGACTGCTTGTACTTCTGTCGTCATACCCGCTCAAGCTGATATTTATTCAATTCAGGGAATACAGCGATTGGCAGAAACAATCAAACCTGTAAAACAGTATACAAATCCTCAAATAAAAATTGATGGCATTCTTTTAACTCGATATAACGACAGAACGGTTTTGAGTAGAACGGTGGCTGAACTTGCGGAACAGATTGCTCAGGGTTTGAATGCTCGTCTTTTTAAAGCAACTATCAGGGAAGCAACGGCAATTAAGGAAGCTCAGATTAGTCAGAAATCAATTTTTGAATATGCAAAAGGCTCAAAGGTTGCGGAAGATTATTCAGCTTTTGTAGAAGAATTATTATCTTTTGAAAAATAGTAGGGGAGGGGAGTGAATATGGCAAAATCATTTAATACAAATGTTGCAACTGCGTGGATTACAAAGGATATTGTGCATTCGGAAGAGGTTCAGGCAGATTCGGCAGTTTCAAAAAAAGTGGAATCAGATGAAACAGAAAAAAAATCTGATGAAATGGATAAAAAAACTGGTCAAAAAAAAGAAAGTAGCTATATTAGTAAAGAACCAAAAAAAGCTAAGCAGGAAAGTTCTGGTTTTACAATTGTAGGAAAAGAAAAAAAGACTCGAACTACATCATTTTTGTTAACTGAAAGTAATTATACAAAGCTTTCTGCATTGGCAAAGAAAAATGGCATTTCGGTAAATAGTTGTCTTAATCAGATTCTTGAACAGATTTTGTAATTGTACCTAAGTCGTTTTATTGGTTTAAAGTAGGAGGGGTTTATGAAATTAGCCCATATTTCAGATTTGCACTTGGGAATTGAGCTTAAAGATTATTCTTTGCAAGAGGATCAGGCTTTTATTCTTAAGCAGATTGTAGAAATTATGGATGAACAAAAAGTTGATGGCGTAATGATTTCTGGTGATGTTTTTGATAAAAGTGTAGCATCAATCAATGCCATTAAGCTTTGGGAAGATTTTTTAAAGCTTCTTGTTCAAAAGAATTATAAGGTTTTTATTATTTCTGGAAATCATGATGCCGCGGAAAGACTTTCTTTTGGTCATGATTTTATGGAAAATAGCGGGCTTTATTTTTCTAAGGCTTATGATGGCTCTGTGAAATGTATTAAAATGGAAGATGAATATGGAATTTTAAATGTATATCTTCTTCCTTTTGTGCGACCTGCAAATGTTCGTGCTTTTTATCCAGAAGAAAATATCCGGGATTTTAATGATAGCGTAAAACTTGTTGTTGAAAAGATGAATCTGGATGTTTCGGAAAGAAATGTGGTTTTGTGCCATCAGAATATAGTTGGAGCGGAGCGTTGTGAATCTGAAAACTGTATTTTTGGCGGATTGGATGCTGTTAGTTCAGATATTTTTGAACCTTTTGATTATACGGCTCTTGGTCATATTCATGGTGCTCAAACCTTTGGAAAGAAAAAATCAATTAGATTTTGCGGTACACCATTAAAATATTCATTATCTGAACGCAATCATAAAAAATCAGTAACAATTGTTGAGTTTAAAGAAAAAGGAAATGTGAATGTTTCTACCGTTCCTTTAGTTCCTTTGCGAAATGTTCGTTTAATCGAATGTGATTTTAAAACTCTAATGGCAGAAGCAGAAAAAATACCTGAAAAATCGGAAAATGCATCTGAAACTCCTTCTCGAGATGATTTTGTCCATGTAATTTTAACAGATGAAGATGAAGTTCTTAATGGATTCTATATTATTCGAAGTGTTTATCCACATTTAATTGGATTGGATTACAATAATACTCGTTCTAGAAACTCTCATCAGCTTAGTGAATTGGAAGACGCCAAAACTCTTGCCTTAGAACCTATGGCACTTTTAGATAAGTTCTACGAAAACAGAAATGGCATTCCTATGAATGATGAACAGAAGAATTATTTGAAAGAATTAGTAGAACAGATTTGGGGAGAAAACTGATGAGACCAATAAAACTAAGAATGGTAGGTTTTGAAAGTTATTGTGAACCTGTAGAAATCGATTTTGAACAACTTGGACAAAAAGGACTTTATCTTATAAAAGGAAAAACTGGCGCCGGTAAAACTACAATTTTTGATGGAATTACTTATGCCTTGTATGGAGAATCCAGTGGAGATGACAGAGATGCAAAAATGCTCCGTTCTGCACAAGCCGATGAAACTGTAGACACCGAAGTTCAGCTGGATTTTGTAATTGATGGAAAAAAATATCGTATTACAAGAAATCCTGAATATGAACAAAAAGCTAAGCGTGGTGTTGGAACATCAAAAAAACTGGCATCTGCAAAGCTTGAATATCTTAGCGAAGATGATGATAGAAAACCTGTGCAAGGAACAAAGGCGGTTGAAGAAGCCATTAAAGAAATCGTAAAACTGTCTAAGGCTGAGTTTACACAAATTGCTATGATAGCTCAGGGAAAGTTTGAAAAGTTTCTTCTATCTGAAACAAAAGATAAAATAGAAATATTCAGAAACATTTTTGATACTAACAATTATTCCAAGCTTCAGGAAAAAATTAAGTCTGATTATTTGGAGCAGAAAAAAAATTGCGATAAATTAACAGAACAAATCAAACAGTATTTAGGTGGCATTACAATTCCAGTTCCCGCCGATTCTCTTGATTCTACTGATTCCGATAATGAAAATCTGTTGAAACAGGAAAAGGAAAAAATCATCGAAAAGCAAAAAAAACTAGATGAATTGCAATCGACAATTTATATAGAAGATAATGCACTTGTTTTTTTAGACAGTCTTGTTCAGGAAGATGAAAAATTATTAAATCAGCTTACAACTGCTCTCGAAGAAAAGGACGCCGAAATCCTTAAGAATGATCAGGCCTTGGAAAATGCAAAAAAAAGAGCGGAAATAGTAGAAAATATCGAAGAAGATAAAAAACAATTAGCATCTTTGAAAAATCAGTTGCCAATCCTTAAAGCAGAAAATGATAAAAAAGAAGCTCGTATTTCTGAAAAAGGAAGTTTGGAAAGCGAAGTTAGTCAGTTTGAAAAAATCCTCCCAAAATATTCAGAAATTACTAATACAGAACAGAAAAATGAAGAAGAAAACGAGCGACTTCAAAAATGTAAAGTTCAGAATACAACTAAGGAAGAAAAGTTAAAAGCCCAGAAAATCCAGTTAGATGAATTGGATGAAGAATTGAAAACACTAAATAAGGCTGGCGAAAAAATACTTTGTTTAGAAGCTCAATGGAATGAATTAACCGTAAAAGATGTTAGCTTGGGAATACTTCAGGACAATCTTAAGGAACTTCAATCTTTGTACAATCAGTTACATCAAGAAGAAAAATCCGCTGAGGCTGCAATTACTGAATGGACCAACGCCAATAATGAGCTTACAGAAAAAGAAGCTTTGTTTTTTAAGAATCAAGCGGGCATTTTAGCAGAAAAACTGGAAGAAGGAAAACCTTGTCCTGTTTGTGGTTCTTTGCATCATCCCTTGGTAGCAATAAAAACACAGAATGCTCCAACCCGAGAACAGATTGAAGAATTAAAAGAAAAAACAGCCCAACTTCTTAACAAAATGCAAAAAGCTTCTGGAAAACCCGAGCTTACAAAAAACGATATTTCGAATCTTAATGAAAAAATAGAAGAGGTTGTGGAAAAATATCTGCCAGATTGCAAAGAAGAAACACCTGAGCTTTTAGTTATTTCTGTAAATAAGCTTTTGGCATCTGTACATGATGAAATGAAAAAACTTACAAAAGAAATAGAAGTGGAGTCTAAAAATGTAGACAGAAAGCGATTTATTGAGAATACACTTCCAGAACAAAAAACTCAGTATGATCGGGATGTCGAAGTGTTAATACAGAATAAAACAAAATATGAATCAGATTTGGCAATTTTGACAACCACCATCAGCAATTTGGAAAAACAAAAAGCAGAATTGGAATATACATCAGAATGGGAAGCAAAAAGTCATTTGAATGAATTAAAAACTCGCTTAGCTAATCTGGAAAATGCAATTTCTTCTGCCAGTGATGCCTTTAATAAATGCAATGATTCCGTTTCAAGAATTGAAGGTGCCATTGAACAGCAAAAGAAAGAATTGCAAAAATATGAACAGACCAATCTTGATGAACTTCAAAAATGTCAAAATCAGTTGCAATGGGAAAAAACAATGCTTTCAAATAATCGAGATGTTATAGGCAACAGACTTTCCCGCAATAAAACAAATATTTCTGAATTGAAAAACAGAGCCGATGAACTGAAAAATCAGCTTTTTAAGTTTAATATGCTCAAACATCTCTCTGATACGGTTAATGGTGCTTCTGGAAATCAGGGAAGGATAATGCTGGAAACCTTTGTTCAAATGAGTTATCTGGATCAGATTTTAATTCGTGCCAATAAGCGACTTAAAACTATGACCGACGGAGTTTATGAATTGGTTAGGGCAGAAGAAATAGAAAATCATAGAGCCCAGCTTGGTTTGGAAATGAGTGTGATTGACCATCATGCAGGAGCGTTGCGTTCTGTAAAAGGTTTGTCTGGTGGTGAAAAGTTCCAGGCTTCTCTTGCACTGGCACTTGGTTTGTCCGATGAAATACAGGAGGCTTCAAGAGGTATCCGTCTGGAGTCAATGTTTATTGATGAAGGTTTTGCTACCTTGGATTCTGAACGCCTTTCAAAGATTTTAAAAGCATTGCAGGATTTGTCTAATTCAAACAAACTTATTGGTATGATTTCCCATGTTGGAGAGTTAGAAGATATTCCAAACTTTATTCATGTAACAAAGGATGAAAAAGGAATTAGTCATGTAAAAATTAACGAAGACTAAAACTTCTTTTCGGTAAATTGTTTTATGATATTTGTACCTATGTCGTTCGGAGTCATTTTTAGGAAATAAAACGACATAGGTACATTTTTTTATGGATTTTTATGTCCGTTACCCTAAGTCCCAGTAAGCGGTCATTTGGGGCGTAGTATTCCAAGAGAACATTCGTTCGACGCTCGCTCTTTTCACTCCCAGTTTGCAAGTTGTTCATGCACAGTTTTTTAGTAC
This sequence comes from Treponema sp., assembly GCA_024402595.1. GTDB lineage: Bacteria > Spirochaetota > Spirochaetia > Treponematales > Treponemataceae > Treponema_D. The sequence goes on from JAKSTL010000013.1 coordinate 15,051, forward strand.
CCCGACCTATTGTTAACGGGAATCTGAAAAATCTCTTGTAAAAAATCCGCAATAAAATAAAAAACTCTCAAAAATAGGATTTTTTCTCCTAATTATTCAAAGTCACTTGCCATATAATTTATAAAAAAACAGCTGTCCAACAAGCAATGACTGTAGTGCTCCCTGAACCTGTCGAAGAGGCGAAAGTACCATTGCAGTAAATGTGGTGATTTCGACAAGTACTTCCTGAACTTATCGAAAGACTCAACCACCGCAAGTTGAACTTTTAAGACATCCCTTATGGAGGCAAACAATGAAAAAAATTTTAATGACACTTTTAGTGATGAGTGTGTTTACAGGAGTTTTTGCTGACCCCTACAAAATTCCAGCAGAAGATATTGAATATAAAACATTCAATGATGTTCAGTATGTAACAGAATATGTTTCTGAGTTTAATTCACAGGAAGACTTTGAAAGAAAGTTCCTTCCAAATAGTGACTTAGTTAGAAAAGAGATGCGTGGACTGGCAGTCCGTACTGAACGACCAAGTTATGCATCCTATGAAAGAAAAGAAGATTATGGTCCAAAAGACAAATTCCATGTAGGATTTAAATTTGATGAAGCATTTACTGTAAAAGACGGCGCATTAGGACTGAATGCCTATGCTTATAGAGAAAAAAATAAGATTGGCGGGTATGACTACCATGTTTTAGACACAGAAATAAACAGTGGTTCTTGGTGGTGTAATGTTCAAGGCGGAGTTCGAGAACCTGAAGAAGGTTATATGATGCATCTTGATGGAAAAAAGATGTTTGAAATGAAGTTCAAAGTTCCACGCAGTGTTTTTGCATTTGAAGTTTTCTTTATTACAAAAGACAATATGTTTGAAGCAAAAACTGATATAAATAAATATAGAACTTCTAAAGGTGAATATGTAGATGAAATAGACATGATGGAGTTGACTACAGACGGAATTAAAAACTCACAAGAAACTCCAAAAAATCGTATTAATCCAAGAGGCGGAATCGGTGGTACTGAAAAAGGTGAATATATGTTGAATTCACTGTGGAAGTACGATAAACAGTATTCTAACCCATCTTTCAATCAAAACTTTGTAAATATTAAAAATACTGAAAAATGGTGTGATGAATGGCATACACTAAATGTAGAACTTTCACCTACTTCTATGGTCTGTTACTTAGACGGTAAAAAATACCGAAGTTTATCGTGGGAAAAACATTATGGTGAAATTCCACCAGAACAAGAATGGGACCTTAGAATAATGCCAAAATCTTTCGACTGTTGGACATCTTCAATCGACTGGGAAAATGGAGAATACGGCACATTCTATATCGACTACATTAAAGTTTACAAAGAATCTAAATAACAACTTCTTCTGAAGTAAATATAATAGATTCATTGGCACTGCCAGTCTGATAGATAGTTTCTAAAAAGACTGGCAGTCGTTGTATAGTAGACTTAAGTAGCGGTTCTATTTCAATTTCCTGCTTAGTTTCAAAGATGCTATTCTTTGCATTCCTCCTTATATGACCATGTGTTTATAGTTGCAGTCTGCATATTACACCCACATATTTGCCATATAAATAATTACTATAATTTTGTTTTCTGCTTTACTTAACAACAAGATAGGTGTATAGTAAAATAAACAATTTTGTTGAGGCATTTTATGATTACTGGATTTCCAAGCCCTTCACAAGGATATGAAGATTCTACTTTTGATATGAATAAATATTTTATAAAACATCCTGCGGCAACTGTATTTATGAAAATTGAATCAGACAGATATGTTTCTATGGGAATCTTTTCTGGAGACTTGCTTATTATTGATAGGGCAAAAAGAATTACTCCAAATAGTCTTGTAGTTTATGAAGAAGAAGGGCGTTTTGTATTAGGGCGGGTTTTTAATATTATGAGAAAGCAAAGTAAATATAACGAAAACGAAACCATTATTACAGGTGTAATAACTCATGTAATTCATACAGTCAAAACATAATTCTGTTTGGTTTTACAAAAATGTACTTATGTCGTTCTATCGCTATTTTGTATGTATATAGTTAGTTCGCTGATGGTAAAATCACTAAAATCAAAATTGTAACTTATAAAATAATAAAATGTTTTAATTATAAAAGCGTCGAAAGACGAATCATTAAAATAAATTATCAAAGTTGGGGGGCTTATATGGCAAAACTTATCATTATTTCTGTAGTAGTATTCATTGTATTATTGCTGTTTTTTATTTCTTATAAAAAGGTTCCAAAAAATCGCATAGGTATTCGAGTTGGACCGTTTGGTTCAAAAACTGTTACAGGAAAAGCTATTTTTGTAATTCCTTTTTTACAGAGAATAGATTACATGACTCTTGAAAACATTCAGGTTGATTTTGTTTCAAAGGACTCCATTCCTACACAGGACGCAATCAATATTAAAGTTGATGCTGTTGCGAACATTGCAGTTTCTCAAGATCCAGAAACAATGAAAAAAGCTGCCGCAAAGTTTATTGGATATTCTACAGCAGATATTGCCACAGTGGTAACACCAGTTCTAGAAGGAAATATTCGAGAAATAATTTCTCAGATTAAATTAAAGGACTTAATTCAAGGAGACAAAAAGGTTCTTTCCGAGAAGGTTGTTGAAAATGTTAAGCCAAACTTAATAGATTTGGGTTTGGAACTTACAACTTTTAATATTCAAAACTTCAAAGATGATAATGGCGTAATCAATAATCTTGGTATTGAAAATACAGTTGCCATTTCAAAAGATGCCGCAAAAGCTAAAGCAGCCGCTGAAGCAGAAGTAAAAATTGCACAGGCTCAGGCAGACAAAGATGCAAACGAAGCACGGGTTGCCGCAGAATTAGAAATTGCACAAAAGCAGAATGATTTGGCGGTAAAAAAAGCAGCATTGAAACTTCAGTCAGATACAGAAAGCGCTAAGGCCGATGCCGCAAAAGGCATTGAAGCTGAAAATCAAAGAAAGATTTTAGAAATAAAAGCGGCAGATGCAAACATTGCAAAACAGGAAAAACAGATTGAGATTCAAGAAAAAGAAGTTTCTATTAAAGAAAAGGCTTTGGATGCAGAAGTAAAGAAAACCGCAGAAGCTCAAAAGTTTGCCGCACAACAAAAAGCTGATGCAGATTTGTATTCTCGCCAAAAACAAGCCGAAGCAGAAGCCTTTGAACTTCAAAAACAGGCAGAAGCCGAAGCCTATACAAGACAGAAAAAATCAGAAGCAGAAAAACTTGCTATGGAAAATGAAGCCGCAGGTAAAAAATCTTTGGCAGAAGCAATTCAGGCACAAGGAGAAGCAGAAGCTGCCGCTATTAAGGCAAAATTGATGGCAGAGGCAGACGGTATGCGCGAAAAAGCCGAGGCTCTTAAAGAATATGGTGATGCCGCAAGACAACAGATGCAACTTGATGCGTTAAAAGTATACTTTGAACAGCTTCCAAAAATTGCAGAAGCTTCGGGAAAAGCCTATCAAAATGTTGATAAGATTTATATGTACGGTGGAGAATCTTCAAAACTACAGAGCGATATTATGAAAAATATAACTCAGGTTTCAGAAGGATTAGGAGAAACTCTTGGAATCGATTTAAAATCTCTTCTTGGAAGATTTATCGATAACAAATTGGATGACAATAAACAGTAATTCAAAGAAAAAATAAAATAGGCAACTTCTTAAAGAGCATAGGTTTTTTAAGAAGTTGTTCTAAAACTTAAATGCAATTCCTATAATTGCACCAAATACAAACCAGAAAAATGGATGAATCTTTTTGAGAGGTTTAATCTGGAATAAACCAAGGGTTGCAAGAGCCAAAATAATCGAGCGCCAAATAGGTTCAATTGTTTTTTCCACAATATTGAATGAAGAGAATAAAGAAACTCTACAGATAGAAAGAACAGAAACACAGATAATTGCACAAACTGCAGGTCTAATAGCGCTGAACGCAGATTGAACAAAACGGTTTGAATTGAATCTTGTAAAAAAAGCCGCAATCAAACAGATTATTATAATGCTTGGCAATACCAATCCTAATGTGGCAACAATACCTCCAAATATCCCTAAGGTTTGGAATCCGGCATAAGTAGCCATATTTATTCCCAGTGGACCAGGTGTAGATTCACTTACAGCAATCATATTTGTTAGTTCTTCCATTGTAAACCAATCAAATCTGGTTGTTAAATCCATTAAGTATGGCAAAGTTGCAGGTCCGCCACCAACCGAAAATAAACCAATTTTGAAAAACTCCCAGAAAACTAAAGCGGTCAATGCAATATTACTCATTTTTTGTCTCCTGTGACTGATTATTCTCTTCTACTATATTTTCAGCATCATTGTTGTCAGAAGAGGCAATGGTTACTGCATTTTTTTTATGATTTTTTATTGCATCATAAGTAATACCAAAAGCAGCCGCAAATAAAACCAGAATAATAGTTGGAAGTTTTGTAAAAAAGGCAAGAAGCGCAATCACAATGGCAATGCCCCATGCAACCGCAGATTTTAAGCTTTTTTTGCCAAGATTTATAACAGTATTCATCAACAAGGCACAAACTACTCCGCGAATACCCATCATGGCGTGTTGAAACCATACATTGTTTATAAAGTTTTTCAAGAACAAAGCAACAATTGTTATAATAACAATAGACGGCGAAACCATACCCAAAGTTCCAAGAATACCGCCAGCAACACCACCTTTTTTGTATCCTACAAAAGTAGCAGTATTAACAGCAATAATTCCTGGGGTACACTGTCCAATGGCATAACAATCAAGAAGTTCTTCTTCGGTAATCCATTTTCTTTTATCAACTAGTTCCCGTTCAAGCATAGGAAGCATTGTCAGTCCGCCACCAAAGGTCAATCCGCCAATTTTAAAAAACGACCAGTAAATCTGCAACAAAGTTTTAATCTTTTTCATTGCCTATGATTATACATTTTAAGATTACTGTAATAAAGATGAATCAATAAAAATAATGTCCAATTTATAGAAATCATTTGAAAAGTAAGATTTTTATACTATTTACTTCATACAAAATCCTGTATTCTTCCTTGTATGAATACAAAAGCATTTTTTAAAGATAAAGAGTTTATCAATAAATTACTTCATATCACTTTTCCAATTGCCTTTCAAAATCTTATGCTTGCTTCTGTAGCCGCCGCCGACGCTCTTATGCTTGGTCATTTGCATCAAAACTCTATGTCGGCAGTATCATTGGCAACACAGATTCAGTTTGTACAAAATATGTTCATTTTCTCTATTGTTGGAGTAGAATCTATTCTTTGCGCCCAATATTGGGGAAAAGGAGACAAAGAGGCTTTGAACAAAATATTCTGCATTTCCTTAAAGCTTTCATTTGCAGTTTCTCTGATGTTTTTTATAGGCTGTTTCTTTTTTCCAAAATATTTAATGCTAATTTTTACCAATGAGCCAGAACTAATCAGCATAGGTGTAGAATATTTAAAAATTGCCAGCTGGTCATATTTGCTAACAGGTATTTCCCAATGCTATCTTACTATGATGAAAGTAAGCGATCATCCTGGACGAACTGCCACAATCAGTACCTGCGTCGTTCTAATAAATATTTTTCTAAATGCAGTATTTATTTTTGGATTATTCAATCTTCCGGCTATGGATGCCAGAGGCGCTGCACTTGCAACTTTAATTTCTAGAATCGTGGAAATCCTTTGGTGTATTGCCAATTCTTACCGCAAAAATTACATTCATCCAAAAATAAAATACTTTTTTATTCGCTCAAAGGAACTTTTTCACGATTTTCTAAAGATTTTCTGGCCTTTAATAGGTGCAAGTTTGTTCTGGGGCGTTGGATTCACCTCCTATAGTGCTTTTATGGGACATTTAGGAACAGATGCCGCCGCCGCAAACTCTGTTACAGCCGTTATTAGAGACCTTCTATGTTGTTTTTGTAATGGACTTAGTACCGCCGCTGGAATTATGGTTGCCAACGAACTTGGTGCCGGTCGTCTGGAAAAGGGTAAACTTTATGGACAATGGCTGCTTACAATTTCGCTAGTTGTTTCCGGAATTATAACACTGGTTACTTTGGCACTTACACCACTTATTGTTCATAGTGTAAAACTAACGGAAGGCGCCAACCGCTACCTTATTCAAATGATGCTGGTTACAAGCGTTTATATGTATGGTCGTTCCCTTAATACAATTCTTATAAATGGCATTTTCGACAATGGTGGCGATACACTTTTTGATGTTTACAGCCTTGCAGTTTGTATGTGGGGTGTAGCAGTTCCTCTTGCCGCTCTTGGAACATTTGTTTTTCATTGGCCTGTTGTTATTGTTTATGCCTGCACTTGTATTGACGAAGTTGGAAAAATCCCATGGGTTATTCATCATTTTAAAAAGTACAAATGGTTGCAGGATTTAACCCGTTAGAATAATTTTAATAATACGGAGCTTCCCCTCCCTTCGGTCGGGTCAGGCTTTTCGCACTTCCGCGTCCAGCGCTTTATTCCAAAACTGCTTCTGCCGAATCAGTTTTGGAACGCCTTCGGCGGTGCTACAATCCTTAAGCCAAGAATCCTTTTTAGCGCCGAAACTGACTCAAAAAAATCCAAGCCTGTTCACAACTGTGGTAACGGCATTCATGTTCCTGGTTGTCTACGGAACCAAAAACCGTCCTGATTTTTTCGTCCTGACTTATAAAGTAGTGTAAAGTAAGTTGAGCATTTCGCGATTCGTCTTTTACAACTTCAATCTTGTCTCCGCCTATTCCAAAAATCTTGTTTTCCCAAGAGTCCTTATCAGCAAAAGAAATATCATAGGCTTTTTTGCAGTTATTCACTTTTAAAATGTATTTCATTCTGTCAAAACATTTTTCAGCTTGAAAAGGCAATTCTGGTAAAGGACTTTTTTCGCCGCCCACATAAAAAACAGGTACAGCTATGTTTTCGTTAATTTTTCCGCTTCCTTTGTAACCAGCAGAAGTTTTGCCGTAAACATTTAATCCTAGTTCAAAGGTTGCACACATTGGGGCAAGACCCGCAAATGCTTCTGGATATTCTTGAAACAAATCCCAGGTTTTACAACCACCCATGGAAAATCCCGAAGCATAGATTCGTTTGTCGTCAATGTTGTATTGTTTTTTCAATATTTCTAAAAGTTCCATCATTTCTGTAGCGGTGCTATTAATATGGTTTTCAACACAAACTAACAGAAAATTATGGTCATGGGCAACTTTGTACCATTCAGAAACAAAAGCTATATGTTTTGCAGAATCTCCGCCACCATGGAAGCACAACATTAATGGTACTGGCCCGTCATCAAAAAGATTTTTATTGTAATAAGAAATGTAGCCCACTTTATGCGTTTTTGTACCTGCGTCGTCTCCAGAATTATCTGAAGAAGTTTTTAATTCTACAACAGAAGTTTCTTCTAGCATTTCCAGGGCGTTCAAGTCTGGTTCAAATTGCAATTTGCCTTCCCAGCCCCAGCGAGTAAATTGTTTTGTAAAATTATGAAATAATTGTGGAAAATCTGCTTGTTCTTGAATAAGCGAGTATTCTGTGTTTTCAGAAATGTATTTATTTATCTCTGGAGAATTATTTATAGAAACCAGAGGAATGTCTTTTCTTTCTATGCAAGGCGTTACAGAAAGTTCTTCCAAAACACAAACCGTTGGCGTAATATCAGCTGGACCCCACAAACCAATTCCATTCATAGTTTTAAGAAGGTTAGTGGCAATGTAATCGGCGGCATCACCTTTTCCAATAAGACAGGTTCGGAAAATTGCACCTCGAATTGCAAATCCGTCGTTTCTGTTAAAAAAGCGGTTGTTTAGAATGGCAATTCCATCTTCGTGATATTGATGTATTTTAGAGTTTTCAATTATTTCTTCAAAAATACCAGTTGGAGCAGTTTTCCATCCATCAGTATTTTTTGGATTTATAAAAACCACCGAAGAGTCATAACTGGCGGCAATTTCTTTTAATTTCAGTTTAGATGCATATTCTGCACATTCCTTGTTGGATAATTCAGATTCGGTGAAAATTAAAAAATATGGAGCACTGTAACCAAAGTTTATAACATCACCAGGCAAATCTGTTTTTGGAACAAAGACTTTTGCTATAAAAAGATTAAAATCCTGTTTCCATATTTTGTCATTATCAATTTGTTCCACGAAAGGTTTATTTTGAATTGCCATATTATTGTCCTTATTTTGAAGAGTCTTTTTTTTGTAGAGGCTTTGGATTTTCAGGATGAGAACCAAGCATTTTTTCCATTACTACCAGATTGTACCAGCGATTAAACTTGTATCCACAGCAGGTAAACTCACCAACCTTTATATAATTCATGTGGTTATGAAAGTTTACACTGTCGTGGGTAAGATACTCATCTTCTTTTTGAATATAAGCAATGCAGGCGTAGGCATTTTGTATTCCAATTTCTGTAAGTTCTTTTTCTAGTTGGAATAAAAGTTCCTTACCAATTCCACCCCGGCGGTAATCTTTGTGAACATAAATAGAAGTTTCTGCGGTCCATGCAAAAGCGGCTCTGGTTCTAAAAGTGTGGGCATAAGCATAACCAATAATTTTCTTTTTATTTGGACTGTTTTCGTCTTCAATTTCTGCAACTATATAAGGAAACTTTTCTTTTACTTCTGCAATTCTTTGAGTGAACTCTTCCAAAGAAGGTACATCCCATTCAAAAGTAACGGCGGTGTTTTGTACATAATAAGAATAAATGTCTAGAAGTTCTTTTGCATCTTGAGTTTCTGCATTTCTAATAAATATTTTGTCTTTCATAAGCTTACCTTTTAGTAATAAATCAATTTTTATTTGATGTTATATCATTTTATAGTATGCAACTCTAAGAATATCATCATTTTGAACTTCGGGCATTAAGACTTTTCCGCAATAGGTAAAGCCAAGCTTTGTTAAAAGATTTCTCATTGGTTTATTATTTGGATGAGTATCAATCTTTAAATATTTGCTTTTTTCTACTGCCCAGTTTATACAATAAGTTGCGGAGCCTTTTACCGTGCCGCTAGCTGCAAAACAATGAATAACACCATAATCAGAAGAATTATCTGGCCATTGACCTTCAAAAATAGAAGCATAAGCTGGTTCTGGAATTGCAAAGGTGTATGCAAAAGTAGCCGCAATAATCGTGTTACCGTCAATTTGGGTTTCGCAAACATACTGTATTTGATTCTGGATTTTTTGCACAATAGACTCTTCTGAAGGCCAACAGGTTTTTCCTTCGCTTGGTAAACCCCACTGACTTTCATTTCCATTTTCTTTCATAAATTGACGGGCTCTTTCGTAGATTTTTAGTAATTCTGGTAAATCGGATAAAAGGGCTTTTCTGATTGTAAAATTGTGTACAGGATTTGCACTGTTTTTATATGTAGATTCTATTTTTTTCATTTCTTCGTAAAGGAATCTGTTGGTAGGAACTTCAATTTTGTGTTTTTCTGCCAGTTCAATTACAGTGCCAGCAAACATTTCAACTTCGCTGTATCTTTTTGCTTTTCTGTCCTGCGCCATAGACGGATAACCATCTGGAGCAAGGGTTTTTATAATATCAATATAATTTTGTACTTCTGTCGTTCTAAGATTTATACCTTCGTATTTTGAAAGTTCTACAACTTCTTTCATGGCATTTACAAAAGTATCCATAATTTTTCCAGGAGTAGTACAAACTGCATAAGTTGTATCAAATACGGCACAGGTTTGATTTATACCAACATTCAGCATCCATTTTGCCCAAAGACGATACATAATGTTTTCTTCTATTTGATATGGCATTTGGATTTTATCGAAAAAAGTTTTAAGGGTTTTAAGATTTTCTTCCGCTTTTGCCTCTAAAGATGGATTGTGATTAAAATCTGGTTTTCCTATGAATAAAAGTCCTTTTTTGGTATAAACAAGGTTTGAATCCTGACGCATGGCATCCATACCTTGAGCAACTGTTATAAGAAGTTTGTCCATTCCGTATTCTGCACCGATTATCTGTTCGCTGGAAATGCCGTTTAACACAGAAATAATAATGGTATTTTCGCCAATGCAGTTTTTCATGGTTTGAATTGCAGATTTTAGGCTGTTGTATTTTACTGCTACTATAACCAAATCGAAGATTTCTTTTTCTGAGCTTTTTTGCATTTTTAAGTCGAGCTTCTTTCCATTGCAGGTAAAAGTTTTTTCTTGATATTTTTGGAATCTGTCGTCATCAAGAATAAAGGAAACTGAGTTTTTACCAAGAGCATTTACAATATGTTCGCCATAAAGTAAGCCTAAAGCGCCCATTCCAATAATTGCCGTTTTATTAATTGTTTTTTCCATAAAAAATCCTCAAGAAATGATTATAAGTAAAAATTGAATATAAGAATTGTATCATAATTTAGGAAAATATAATCGTCTTTTGAGGATAGAATATAAGTTTATAAAAAATATTCCAAGTTCAAAATAAATGCGCTGAATGGCAAATAGTTTGTACTTGGAAATGACAGGCTAATTTTTTATTTTCTTTAACTGTTGATTCATTTTATCGGCAGAGTGTTTCATAGACATGCAGATGAGAACCCAAATCACTATGGAAACGGCAATATATGTAATTTCCATTCCAATGATTGTGGCAGGAGCTTTTAAATTGAACCAACCCAACAAAAAGCCAAAAACCAGAACTACAATGTTTGCGAAAATAAAGAAAAACACATTCCATAAGATATACTTTTTCTTAGTCATTTCTTTGTCAAAACAAAAAGGGAGCCGTGCAAGACAGATTATAAAAGATAATGCCAAAACGCCCCAGATATAAGAAACGGAAAGTCCTCCATCAAAGCCTACAAAGATTGCAATGTAGATAGATGAAAAAAAGAAAATTGCGGTTGATAATTTTGAAAACATATCTATAAATTGATTCAAAATAGATTTATTCATATTAGCTTCTCCATAAAATTAAAATTGTTACATTCGGGACTGTCCAACAGGTAATGATTATTGCAGTAAATCTAGTGGGAGTCTGAATAACTTCAGAACTGAATCAAGTTCAGCATGACAAATACTTTTTGGACATCCCCATGACAAATACCTTTTAGACAATCTTCTATTTAAATATTTTAAATATTCGTTTCCTCGATAGTTTTTATAAACCGAGATGCTTTTTAAGCACAGGAACATACATTCTTGAAAAAATAACTTTACATTCGTTGCAAAGGCTTGCTTCAATTCTTCCACTAAAATCTGGGGAAAGATTTTCGATTTTGTTAATATTTACAAGAACTGCTTTGCTTGCTCGTAAAAAATATCTGGGAAGTGTTTCTTCCAGTTGATATAATTTTTGTTTGCTTTCGAAAACTTCACTTTCGGTATAAGCAAAAACCCGATCATCCACAGATTCAAAATATAAAATATCCTGAAAATCTACCAGATTTATTGAAGATTCTTTGTACAAAGAAAGCTTGTTTTTACCATTTTTAAGTGTATTCAGAAGGTCAAGAATATTTTCATCTAAAGCTCCACACTTAAGAATTATTTCATCTTCTTCTGTTGGGTCTGTTTTATCCAAAATTGTAATTTTCATAATAGAAATTATATTACCATAAAAAATTAGAGTTTAAAATTCAAACAGGCGGCTTCCTGATAATTTTCTTCCAGTGCATAATTTACAGTCAGTTTGTCTTGATTAAAAACTGCCCGCCACCAGGTTTTACTGTTTCCTTCGAAGCTTCCAGCTCTTATGTCAAATAATGCTTGTTTTACATCTTCTTCGGAAAGTGTTTTGTTTTCTTCTAGGACTTTGTTTAAAACTTCAAGTCTGTAACTGGAGTTTTCGTAGTTTTTAACAGTTCGTTCAACTGCCAGATAATGATTTGTTACGGCGTTTGCTTCTGTTACAAACATTTTATTGTCCACATATTCTACAACTACCATTTTTCTAGAAGAATCGCTAATTGCAAAATGATGGGCGGCTCCAATTACGGAAAACATATCGTGATTTTCTAAAAACTCAATGGCTTCTGGAACTGTGGCACAAAAATCTAAAATGCCACGAATTGCTAAGGTGGTTGTTACATCGGCTTTTCCATTATTCTGAGCAGTTACTTCGTTGTCTCCGGCCATTAAGTCTGAAATACAAAGTCCTTTTTCGTTCATTCCATCAAGGGGAATAAAAAGCGCTGCGGAACTTAAATATTTTTGTGCAAAAGTAGTTGGTTTAAAGTCTTCGCCAAACCCCAGAAAGTCAATTTGGGTTGTGGTAATGGATTTATATCCTTTTTTTGGATTGGATTTTATAATCATTCCTGTTTTAAAGTCGTCCCAGTCGTAATTTCTGCCAAAAAGTTTTTCTCCATTTTCGTTTTTTGTGGAAATTGCCGCACAACCTGTGTTAAGAGGAACTTCGTTTTTATAAACCTGATTTATGCTTTTTCCGCGCAAAAGAGTTTCTATAAAAACTGCCAGTTTTTTGTTGGAATCTGCGCCACCTTTATTTAAAAACTCATTTAAATAATAATTGCCGTTAAATTCCATATAATAAAAGTGGTCGCTCAATTGTTTTACCGAATTAGCGGCTTTTACAAACTTGCCATAAGTGTGCCAGCTCCACAACAATGCCAGAATCCCAATAAATCCTAAAACTCTAAAAAAAATCTTGAAAAAAATTTTCATTTGTATAACACCTCACATAACTGATGAATAAATAATATCAGAGTAGGATTGACTGTGCTTGCAACTTACGGTCAAAAAAATGCAACTTAAAGTATTTAATCTGCAAAAAGGTTTTTTATAATGTATAATTGTTTTATTAAAAAGTAAAAAAGAGATAAAAATGCGAATTGCAATTTGTGAAGATGATAAAGCCTCTCGTGATTTTGAAATAATGCTCATACATCAATGGGCCGAAAAAAATCAGTTGAAGATTATTGTGGACAGTTACTCTAGTGCCGAAAACTTTCTTTTTGAGTCGGAAGATAAGATTGAATATGATTTGTTGCTTCTGGATATTCAAATGGGAAAAATGAATGGTTTTGAGCTGGCCAAGGTTTTGCGCAACCGTGGATTTTCTGGGGAGCTGGCATTTTTAACTGGAATTATGGATTATGCTTTAGACGGCTATGAGGTTGGTGCAGTTCGTTATATTTTAAAACCTGTAAAAGAGCAGAATCTTTTTAATGTGCTGGACTTGGTTTATGAAGAGTTTAGAAAACGGGCAGAAGAAGTGTATTTGCTTGAACTTGGCAGTGATGTTACAAAGATTCCTTATTCTGAAATTATTTATGTAGAAGCTAGAGGCCATTATGTTCATTTGTGTGGTTGTGCCGGTGGTATGAATGGTGGAAAGTTTTTTGAGAAAGAATGGAAGGCTTCTTTTGGTACCGTTTCTTTGGATTTTGAAGGGCACGGCTTTTTTTGTTTGCGAAGAGGCTTAATTGTAAATCTTTTACATGTGCAGAAAATAACTAAATCGGAATGTGTTTTGACTAATGGCGAAGTTTTACCTGTGGCCAGAAATAATTATGATAATTTGAACCTCGCTTTTATTGAGTTTTACAAGGAAAAGAGTTTATGAGTTTATTGTGGTGGATAATTATTTGTTTTTTATGCGTTGTAGTAACGGGCTTTCTTACATTTTTTCTTACAAAAAAGCAGGACGAAAAATGGCTTTTTGATTTTCAGGATTCTATTTTAAAAAAGCAGCGGGATGAAGTAGAAAATGTGTACAATACCATGCGTGGCTGGCGACATGATTACCATAATCACATGCAGATAATAAAGGCTTATTTGGCTATGAACCAGATTGAAGAGATTAAAAACTATCTGGACCATTTGGAAGAAGACTTAGACAGCATTGATATTGCAATTAGGACGGGAAACACCAGTGTAAATGCAATTTTAAGCAGTAAATTGTCTATTGCTCAAAAAAGAGCCATAAGTGTAAATTGCAAAGCTTCTGTGCCTAGTGAGCTAAAAATATCTGATGTGCATTTAAGTGCAATTATTGGTAATCTTTTGGATAATGCTATTGAAGCCTGCGAAAAAGTTCCATTGGAAAAACGCTTTATTCGGGTTTATATGGGGCTTTTTAAACAGCAGCTTTATATTTCGGTAACAAATGCTACAGAAGAAACTCGTCGTAAAAAGCTTACAGAATTGATTACTTCTAAAAAAGGTGAACATGGGCTTGGTTTGCGTAGAGTGGATAAACTGGTGGAACAGTACCAGGGCTATGTAAACCGTAAGAATGAGCCTGGTGTTTTTGCTACAGAAATTATGCTGCCAATGTAGAGTCTGAAGGGGTTTTAGGGGAAAGCGGAGCGGGCCCCTAGGTGAAGGGGTAGCGGAAAAGACCGCAGCGCAGCGAGGACTTTGAAGTGAGGGGAAGGCTAACGAGCAATTTCGTTAACGAGCAAGATCGTTAACGAGATTGCTCGTTTCCCCTCTTTTACATTTCGTGTTCTAATTTTTACAATTCGTGTACTTTCTAATAAAAATATTTTTTTCTAGCTTATTATTCTGAGTGTGAGGTTTATTAAAATGGAAAAGAGAAACTCTGTATTGAAAAATATTGGGATTGTTATGGGAGCGTGGATAAAAAGGTATCCGATTGCGCTGCTGATGATTCCAATTTATCTTACGGCAAGAATAATTGGCCCTTATTTGGGAACGCTTTTGTCTTCTAAAGTGATTGGGGTTATTACAAGTGGTAATGTAAAGCAATTTTTTATAACAATTATTGGGCTTTTAATTGCAACTGCGGTTTGTGGTGCTTTGGAAAATGTGATTGGAAGTTTTCTGAGTGCGCAAAGGATTTATACGCGGTTGGGTGGTTTTGCGGCGGATTTGTTTCATAAGGCTTTGACAACGGACTATCAAAATGTGGAAATGCAGAAAAATCTGAAGATTATGAATAAAGCGGCTAATTCTGTGGCGGGAAATATGTATGGGCCGGAAGAGTTGATGAATCAGACTTTGAATGTGCTGGTGGTTTTTCTTGGAATTGGTACTTATGGCACTATGATTTTGATGGTTGACTGGAAAATCTTGGTGGCGGTGCTGGTTATGTTTGTAGGAAATGTTTGGTTGCAGACTTTGGCTATTAAATATGGAGATAAGCACAGGGAAGAAAGCACGGAAATATGGCGGGAAAAAAATTACATTAAGAAAAAGGGTTTGAATATAAGTGCGGGTAAGGATATTCGTATTTACCAGATGCATAATTGGTTTCATAAGTTGTTCTGCGATATTGTAAAGCGTCGGCGGGAGTATCAGAAAAAGGTGGAGCTGATGTGGTATATTCCAACAATCTGGGATGTAATTATTAACTTTATTCGAGATTTTCTGGCTTATTCTATTTTGATTCAGCGGGTTTTAACTGGGCAGATTGATGTGGCGGCTTTTACTCTTTACATTGGCTTGGTCGGTAATTTTTCTAACTGGATTTATTATCTTTCGGGAAATCTGAGTGCTATTAAAAAGGCGAGTCATGAGTTTAATGATTATTTTGAGTTTATGAATCTGCCAGAAAAGAGCAGGCTTGTGAAAAAGGCAAAAACAGAAAATAAGGCGAAGGCGGCGGAAAAAGTTTTGGAATCTGGGGCGGAATCTGAGGAAAAGGAAAAAAATAAACTTGGAGAGGCGCCGGAAATTGAGTTTAAGGATGTGGGTTTTACTTATGACGGGACAGAGAAGGCAACTTTAAATGGATTGAACTTTACAATTCATAAGGGAGAGAAAATTGCTTTGGTTGGTAACAATGGCGCTGGTAAAACTACAATTGTAAAGCTGTTGACTGGGCTTTATGCTCATACGGAAGGGGAGATTTTGGTGAATGGAACTCCTTTGGAGCAGCTTGAGTTGGAAGAGTATCAGGATAATATTAGTGTGCTTTTTCAGGATACGGAGCCTATGGCTTTTTCGCTCAAAGAGAATGTGGCTAGTGTTGAAAGTGAAAAGGCTGATGGTGAAAAGGTGTGGATGGCGTTGGAAAGGGCTGGGCTTAAAGAAAAAGTGGAGAGTTTGAAGAATAAGGAAAACACTTTTATTACTCAGAATCTTGATGAAGAAGGGATTTTACTTTCTGGTGGCGAAACACAAAAACTTTTACTGGCAAAGGCGATTTATAAAAATGGTAATTTTCTGATTTTGGATGAACCTACTTCTGCTTTGGATCCGATTGCGGAAAGTAAGATTTACGAGGAATACAATGAACTGGCGGCGGGAAAAACGGCGGTGTTTATTTCTCATCGTTTGGCAAGCACTAAGTTCTGCGACCGTATTATGTTTTTGGATGGTGGAAAAATTGCGGAGTTTGGTACTCATGAAGAATTGATGAAGCTGGACGGAAAATACAAGGAAATGTTTGATATTCAAAGTCAGTATTACACGAAATAAAGTGGCTGAACTATAAGGGTTCGAGAGTTTTTAGTGGAGATTTTTATGAACAAAAAAATAGATACAATTAAGAAGGTTTTAAAGCTTACCCACAGATTACAGAAGGGGCATATTGCGATTATTATTTTGAATCGGTTGCTGAATGGGGCGGTTCCGTTTGTAAGTATTGTTTTTAGCAGTATTATTTTGGATTTGTTGATTGCGCAGGCTCCTTTTGAGCTGATTATGAAAAATGCCTTGATTTTGATTGGGTATAATTGTGTTATGCCGTTGATTTATTGGGGGCTTGAACATGTAATAGGGGTGAACTCTGCTTGTTTGAATGAAAAAATTGATCAGATGATTTGCGAAAAGTCTTTTGACATTGATTATGATGTGCTGGAAAGACAGGAAACTCTGGATTTAATAAAAAAGGCGGAGGAAGGAATTAACTCTTACGGAAATATTACGGGATTTTGCCAGGGATTTGCGGGATTGGTGGAAATGGTTGCGAAAATTATTTATGCACTTGTGCTGCTGTTGCCAATTTTTATTCCAAGTTCGGTTGTTACGGTTGGATTTTTGCCACATTTTTTGAATCAATGGTATAGCGGAATTGTGCTGCTTTTTGTGTTGGTGCTGGAGGTTTTGGTTTCTACAATAACGAATAAGAAAAGTCAGGGAGTGCAGAAAGAGTTTTTTGTTCAGAATGTGCGGGCTAACAGGGAATACGGTTATTATTTTAATATGATGTTTGAATATTCCTTGGGGAAATATATTCGTTTGTATAAAAGTCAGGAGATGGTGGAAGCAAAAACGGCGGCAACTTTGGGCAGAATGGAAAATGAGTTTATGAAACTGATGAAGAAAATCAACAGGGTACAACTGCCTGGTTTTCTGGTGCAATTTATTGTTCAAGCGGTGAGTTATATTTTTGTTGGTTTGAAGGCAATTTTTGGTTTTATTTCGGTGGGTAGTGCCTTAAAGTTTATTACGGCTTATGCAAATCTTGTGGGAAGTATAACAAGCATTTCTTATCAGATTATTGATTTGGGAATTAAAGCGGAATATCTTTCGTATTTTTATGATTTTATGGAAATTGAAAATAAACGCTATGAGGGGACAATTCCTACGGAAAAACGCAACGATAATGAGTTTGAAATTGAGTTTAGGAATGTTTCTTTTAAATATGCCAATTCAGATTCTTATGTTTTGAAGCATGTGAATCATAAAATTAAGATTGGGACAAAAACTGCGATTGTGGGTAAAAATGGGGCTGGAAAAACTACTTTTATTAAGCTGCTGTGTCGTCTTTATGAACCAACGGAAGGGCAGATTTTATTGAATGGAATTGATATTCGGTATTATGATTATGTTGATTATGCACAATTGTTTGCGGTTGTGTTCCAGGATTTTAATCTGTTTTCTTTTTCTATTGCGGAAAATGTGGCGTTTAATTGTGATTATGATGCGGATAGAGTTACGGAATGTTTGGTAAAGGCTGGGTTGGAAGAAAGAATTGCCAGAATGAAGGATGGTATACAGACAAATATTTATCAGCAAGAGGAAAATGGGGTTGAGATTTCTGGTGGAGAGGCTCAAAAGATTGCTATTGCCCGGGCGTTGTACAAGGATGCTCCGTTGGTAATTTTGGATGAACCTACTTCGGCTTTGGATCCTGTTTCGGAATATGAAATCTACAAGAAGTTTGACGAAATGGTGGAAGATAAAACTTCGGTTTATATTTCGCACCGAATGAGCAGTTGCCGTTTTTGTGATAACATTTTGGTTTTTGACGATGGACAGATTGTTGAGCAGGGAAATCATGAACAGTTGCTGGTGAAAAATGGGTTGTATAGTAAGCTTTGGAATGCTCAGGCGCAGTATTATAGCTAGTCTGATGAAAATAAAACTATAGGAGATAAATATGGGTGAACAGGTAGAAGAAAAAGAAGTTGTAACTTATGGACCAGATGGAAGTAAGAAAGTTACTAGAACTGTGAACAAAACTGTACAGGAGGGAATTGGTTTTGGTTCAGCTCTTGCTATGGTTATTAGCTTTTGTACATGGAAATCTGTAGGATGGGCTATTTTACATGGCTTGCTAGGTTGGGCTTATGTGATTTATTATGTTATAAAATATTAAGTCCTGGCATTCTGGAAAGAAGTTTGTTGGGCAGATTTGGAGGCAATAATGACTGCTGCAGAAAAATATGTTGCAATGAATAATTCTTTTTGTAAGCTTAGGGATGCAATTTACGAAAGTGATGTTGAAGAAGCAGATGAAGACAAAAAGGTTCAGAGAAGTGTAGAAATGGCTTTGGGCGTTTTGTGTCAGTATCTGGATTATTATAAGGAAATAAATAATGTTGTAACTCGTCCAAAACAGAACTAATCAGCGGATTTTGAAGAAGATTTAGCTGATTAGTTAGGAAAATTGATTAAGATGATTTGGATTGATTAGGAATAAAATAATCGAGATTGATTAAGATTGATTTTCCTGCGGAGTGGACGGCTCTTTTGTGGGTTTGAGTTTTATTAAAACGATGCCCACAAGATTTGTTACAATTGTTAGAACATCAAAAGTTAGGCTGGCATAATTTTTTATAGAAAAATCGTAAACGCACCACATTGCCTGAGCTAAAATAATCAATAATTTTAAAATCACTTCGTTTTTTGTATTCAGGCACCAGGTAAAAATACAAGCCGCAATAACCGGAAGCCAACCAATAATTCCTGCATCGTTTACAAAGGCTGTAATTCCAATTTGGAGAGCAATAAAAAACAGTCTTAGGGGAAGATTTAAATCGAATTTACATGAAAGAAGGTTTCGGGCGATGCTAACTGCATTTGCTACAAAGCCTGTAACACCACCTAAAATCAAATTTCCAATTCCCATAATGGCAAACTGAAAGCATTGAGCAATGAGAATTTTCTTTTTTGTTTTTATAAGTCCGATGGCAACCATAATAGTTGCACCAATGAAGGAAATGATGTTTCCTAGAAGTATTGCATTCATTAAATTTAAACCTAACTGGAATTTGTGGAAGTGATGTTCAGATTATAAATAAAAATGGTACAGGTCAAGAGAATAAAGTATGCCTAATGAAAAATTTATAGAAAAAAAATGAAAAATTCGGTGAATTCACTAATACACAAAAAAGTAAACTGGGCTTAGAATATAGGTATGAAGAGAAAAATCGCAGTTTTAACTTCGGGGTGGGCTGTAGACTATTTACAAGATGTTCTTAGGGGGATACGCAAGGCTTGTGAAAATAAAAACATTGATATCTATGTTTTCTGCGCTTTTAAATTTTCAGAGCCGGATGGAAGCGATAATGTTACCGGATTTGCAATTTATGATTTAATTAACTACAAAGATTATGATGGCATTATCATTATGCCAAATCTTTTTAATGATGAAGCTCGGGTGGAATATGAACGAAAACGAATTGTCGAATCTGGGGTTCCTGCGGTTTCATTGAATCAAAAATTGGATGGCCTTCATTTTATTAACAGTGATAATCACGATGTTTACAAAAACTTGATAAATCACTTAATTGACGTTCACTATTTAACTGATTTTGCCTACATTGGTGGTCCTGCGGGTAATCCTGGCGCGGATTCTAATTTTTCAGCTTTTAAAGAGGCACTGGAATCTCATGGATTGACGGTGAATGAAGATAATCTTTATTTGAATGGTGATTGGTCCTATGATTTTGCCTATGAACAAGCTAAAAAAATATTTAAAGATAATCAGCATTTTCCACAGGCGGTAGTTTGCGTAAATGATTGGGCGGCTATGGCGGTTGCAACTGTAGCTTTTGAAAATAATATTTCTGTTCCCGAAGAAGTTGCGGTTGTTGGCTTTGATGATATTTATTTTTCCAGCAGAGTTATTCCTTCAATCTCTACGGTTGATATGTGTGGAGATATCATGGGCGAAGAAGCGGTTAAGCTTTTGTTAAGAGCTCCCAATGAATATACAGAAAAAATTATTAGGGCAAAAGAATATTTTAGACAAAGTTGCGGTTGTATTTCTGATATTCGTATGATTCAAAAACATTACAGTTTATGTCATTCTCAAGAAATTGATAGCATGCAACGGTTTGCCAGTCAGCTTCGTCATTTGGAAGATGTTTTTATTCGCTATGTTAGTCCAGAAGAATTGGTGCAGAAAGTGCAGAATTATTTTGTTAAACGCCATACTTTTGAAGGTTCCGATTTTGCAATTCTGCTTAAAAAGAAAGTTGTAAAAACTCTGTTGTATTCTACGGAAAAACTTGAGGAAAGTAAGACTTTTGATGGAGATATGCAGGTTATTATCAATATTCAAGATGGACAATCTGCAAAACAGGGAGCTTATTTAAAAAAATATAATCTGGTTCCAAACAATTTGCTTTCCGATGAAAGTACAATTTTCCTGCTTATGCCAATTTTTAATCAAAGATATTTGCATGGTTATTATGTTTCCAAAAATTATCTTAATCTTTTGAATAATAAAAGTGCATACAACTGGACCCGCAACTTTGGTTCAGCTATAGAAAAGTTCCGCCAAACTTCCAATTATCGTTTGTTGGGAGAGCAGTTCAAAATCCTTTCCACAAAAGACGGCCTTTCTGGTTTGCTGAATAGAAACGGTATGGAAACTTATGCAATTCCGCTTTTCAATAAAAATAATCAGGATGGAAATAAAACCTTAATAATTTTTGTTGATATAAACCGAATGAAAATAATCAACGATAGGTTTGGACATTTGCACGGAGATTTGGCGGTTAAGACTGTGGCCGAAACAATTCAATCTTCTATTCCAAATGGATTTTTGGCAATTCGTTATGGTGGCGATGAGTTTGTTATTGTGGGAACTTGTACGAAGTTGGAAGATGAAATGTTCTTGTGTGATGAAATTAAAAACGGGCTGGCGAAAAGAACGCTTTCAATGTCTTTGCCTTATGAACTGACGGCTAGTATTGGTGCAAAGTTGTTTGAGGCCAACGAAGCAGCTTCCTTGAATGATGCAATTCAGGCGGTGGATGAGATTATGTATAAAAATAAAAACAAGTATCACCGAGCGGAAAAGCATAATGAAAGAAAAAATGGTGAAAAATCATAGGAAAGTGAAAAAACTGTTTGATTTTTGAATAGTCTAAACAATATTTCCGTCGTTATTAACGATGTGCTGGATAGAATGCTCGACCATATCGGAAATTGCATTTTCGGTGTAGAAAGCCATGTGGGGCAACATAAGAACATTTGGAAAATCTTTTAGAATAGACATTTCTCTGTTTTTTACATTTTGATATTTGTAATCACCGTAAAAAATCCCAAGTTCATTTTCTATAACATCAAGTCCCGCTGCACCAATTTTTCCATTTTCAACAGCTTCAATAAATACAGGCGTATCGATGATGGTTCCTCTTGCAGTGTTTATAATTATAACGCCATCCTTCATTATTTTTAAGGAATCTTTGTTTACCATGTGAAAACTGCTTGGGTTTGCCGGTGTATGAAAAGTGATGATGTCGCTGTTTTTGTAAAGCTCGTCCAAAGAAACATATTCTGCAACTTTTTCTGCTTCTGGATTTTTGTATGGATCATAAGCCAAAAGTTTGCAACCAAAACCCGAAAGATTTTTCAATACATGAGTTCCAATTTTTCCAGTGCCAACCACGCCCACCGTCAAATCACCAATTTCACGCCCAATGTTTCCCGCAAGACCATAATCCATGCCTTCTGCTCGTTTTATTATAGATTTCATTCGTCGCAAACACATAAGCATAAGCATAACAGTGTAGTCGGCAACAGAACCTGTAGAATAAGTAACATTGCTTACTTTAAGTCCAAACTCTTTGGCGGCATTCAAATCAATGTGATCATAACCGATTGTTCTGGTAGAAAGATGTTTTACTCCACATTCAGCCCAAATCTTGATGATTTCTCTGTCGGCAACCTGTGTAACAATTGAAACTCCATCACAACCTTTTGCCAGTTCTGCATTTTCAATCGTCTGTCGTTCTCGAATAGGCACAATTTCTACGCCATATTGCTTTGAGAACTTTTCAAAAAAGGCCGCTTCATCAAAATCTCTATAATTATAAGCTGCAATTTTCATAAAATTAAAACCTCCAGAAGCACTGTTTGCTGTAAATGATAGTAAATTATGATGTAGAAAATCAAGGGAGAAAAGTTTTGAGGTTACTGGAAAAATCTTTTGGTAAAGCTTAAGAAAACTTTTCTATTTTTTATGACGATTTGAAAAAACTCACTATATTTTTTGTATGCGAAGAAGAACTAGAGAACATGAATTTAAAAGATTTTGTACACCAATTTCACAGGTAGAAAAAACAGAACGAACAATTTACGCTTATTATTTGTATCTGATTACTAATGATTTAGATAACAAAAGTCTTGCTGGCGATGATGATTTGTGGGACATTTTAACCAAACTTTTATTATTGGAGAATCTTAATTCCCGGTTTGGAAAAGTGGTGGAGTTTTATGTTAAAAAACTTCAGTCCTCTGGAAAATTAAAACTTTTGTCGGAGGCGGATGGTAAAGATGATAAAGATAATGACGAATCTACAAGAGATGTTAGTTCTTATGATGTTTTTGACACAGATGATGATTTTGAAAGGCCTAGACAATCAAGATGGGGTTATGAAAGAGAACAAAGGTTAAAACAGTTTTATAAATATACTATTGATTCTTCTGTAAAAAATTATTTTCGTTTTGAAAATGAAAGTGAGAATCGGATAAATTGTTTGAGATGTCTTTTGAGCGAAAATAAAGGAACTTTCGCAAAAATTATTGCTGCCACTTTTTTTATAAATGATTATGAAAAGGCAATTAGTGAAAATCGGTTTTATATTCCCAAAAAAATTAAAGATATGGCGCTGGATATTTCAAAGGTTAAGTTTTTAAAAGACCAGTTGAATCTTTCAGAATCGGAATGTCTTTATCTGTTGATTCGATATCGAAAAGTAACGATTGATACACTTTCCAATGTTATGACTGAGTACGCCTGTTCTACAAAAGATGTTTATGCAAAATTGATGAACATAAATCAAAGTGAACTGGCAAAGATTCTTAGGCCAGACCAAAAATTGTTTTCTTATGGATTTATTAATGAAGAGCATGAATTAAGTGCTAATATCGTTGAATGTATTGCCAACAATGATTTGAATCTATATTTCTGTAATTTAATTAAACCTATGAATCAAATTAAGGCTTATGATTTGGATTCCTTTTCTGTGCCAAAAGATAAGCAGCTGGTTATGAAACAATTATTGAATGGAAAAAATCCCGTTTCTATTTTGATGTACGGAACTCCTGGCAGTGGTAAAACTGAGTTTGCAAAGGCGCTGATTAAAGCTTGTAACAAAAAAGTGGTGGTGTTCAAAAATGAATCAGAAATAGAAAATGATGTTGAAGTTTTGGGACGCTTGAATTGTTATATGTCTATGCGCAAGGATGATACGATATTGGTTGTGGATGAAGCAGACACTTTGTTACAAACTCAGCAAATGTTGTTTTTTGGTTCACGAGTTCCATCAAAAAGTAAAGGTTTGGTAAACAAAATGCTGGAAGAATCGAACTGCAAAGTGATTTGGATTGTAAATCACATTAAACAGATAGAAGATTCTACAAGACGACGGTTTACACTTTCTTGCATGTTTGAGCCAATGTCTCCTGATTTATTAAAACAAATTGCCAGCCAAAAATTGAGTAGTGCAAATCTTGAGCAGAATACACAGGAGAAAATTTTAAATCTTTTTAGCACTTACCATATAACTGGGGCTTCGGTTGATAATGTTATTAAGGCTATAGAAAGTTTTAATCTGGCAGGAACTGTGGAAAAATGTGATGTAAATAATAGTTCTGGTCATAAATCAGGTGATGCAGATAAAACAAATGGGGAAAATGGGGCAGTTGATTTATATAAAACAGATGGAATGGCGAAAACTGTAGATTTGGACTATGACAGCCAGTTGATTCATAATGTAGAAATTGTTCTTCAGGAAAATTCTCGCTTGTTAAATGGAAATCCAAAATTGCGGGAAAAGGTTTCATCTGCTTATGACCATACTGTTTTGAACACTTCAATACCGGCAGAGAAAATTCTAAAGATGGTTTTGAACGCCAAAAAGTTTGCAGAAAAAAATAAATCTTCAGAGAGTGGAATTAGGATGCTCTTTTTTGGGCTTAGTGGCAGTGGAAAAACAGAATTTGCCAGATTTTTGTCGGAAAAATTGAATAAAAAAATTCTTCTAAAACGGGCCAGTGATATTCTGAACAAGTATGTTGGCGAAAATGAGCAAAACATAAAAAAAGCATTTGAAGAAGCTGCCGCCAATGACCAAATTCTTTTATTTGATGAAGCAGATTCATTTTTTGCCGATAGGAATGGTGCTAAAAGTTCATGGGAGCGAACAATTGTAAATGAATTTCTGTGCCAGATGGAAGAATTTCCGGGAATTTTAATTTGCACAACCAATCTACGAAATATTATGGATGCCGCACTTCTTCGCAGATTCCATATTACGGTAGAATTTAATGCGTTGCAGGTTGAAGGAATTAAAAAACTTTTGGGTACATATTTTGGAAGCTATAATTTTACTTCCGAGCAAATAAACCAGCTTTCTTGTTATCAAAGTGTTACACCGGGCGATTTTGGCAGACTTAATGGTCAAATTCGATTTGTGGATGATGAAGAAATTACCAGCCAGTTGATTATAGACGAGTTGTGCAAAATTCAAAAAGAAAAATTGGATGGCGACGATGCATACAATTCACGGAAAATTGGATTCTTTACAGCCTAAGCAGTATTCTTCCAAAAAATCACCTATTTTCCCGTAAGCTTTTATGCATTATTCTATAAAAAAGTGTAAAAAACACCAATAAAAAATAATTTATGGGAATTGTGGTAAATATGAGCAAGAATATGAAAAAAATTACATTGGCAATGTTAGCCTTTTTATGTGGATTACTTGTTTCTTGTGCTTCTACAAAAGCATCAGATGACAAAGGAATATCTATTGAAGCTGGAAAAGCCGTAATCACAAAAATCAATTACGAAGAAAAAGCCGTAAAATATGGATTGAATGTAGATGGCTACCAGAATGTTACATTGGTAGATTGTGTAAAATCAACAAAAAGAAATATTGTAACTGTTTCTCTAGATGATTTTGTTGATTGCGATGTAACCATAGAGTTTAGTTGTGATATTAAAGCCGTAGATTCAACCGGTGCTCAAACAGATATTGTTTGGTTTATCAATGAAGTAGATGCAGGTATTCCACAGCTTGCGAGAGAAAAAATTGATTCCAACAAATGGTATCATTTTTCGGGTTCAAAAGAATTACTTTTAACAGACAAGCGCCAATTATATATTTCCGCCGCAGGAATCCAAAGAGAAAATCTTAAACTTTACATAAGAAATCTCAAAGTCGTTCTTTATGGAGACCAGATTGGCAGAGAAAATGTTGAACAAAAAAGTTGGCTAGATGAACCAAGCCTTGCCCAAGCCTATGCCCCTTATTTTGATTATATTGGATTTGCAACACCATTACGGGGAGTTCTAGAAAATGTAGATGTTCTCGAAGGACTTTCTCATCAGGCAAGCTGCTACACAATGGAAAACGAGTTTAAGCCAGATTTTATTTTTTCTTGGCAAAAACCAAACAGTTATCAAGATTTTATTGCAGAAGATGGAAAATCTTATAAAGTTCCTGTAAATACTCCACCAATGGGAAACATCAACAAAATCCTTATGACAGCCTCGGTTTACAATCTTAAAATGCGTGGTCATGTTCTTGTGTGGCATTCTCAAACTCCAGATTGGTTTTTTCGAGAAAATTACGGTAGTAATTCCGCAGCTTTTGTAGATGAAGCAACAATGAACGCGCGCCTTGAATGGTACATAAAAACAGTTCTTGAATATATCAAAGCCTGGGAAGACAAATATAACAATGGTGAACGAATTGTTATTACATGGGATGTTGTAAATGAAGCCGCTTCTGATAACGCAAGTGTAAGTCAATGGCTTAGAACAGACAGTAATTGGTTCCGCATTTATAAAAGTGACCGTTTTATTGTAAATGCTTTCCGTTATGCAAATAAATATGCTCCAAAGGATGTGCTTCTGGCTTACAATGATTATGGCTGCTCGTCTTACAACAAATGCGGTGCAATCTTAAAAATTGTCGATGCAATTCAAGCCGCTCCAGATGCCCGAATTGATGTAGTTGGAATGCAGTCTCATATTGGAATGGGCACTCCACTTACAGGCTATAACAGTTTTGAAACTTCCGTTCAGCGTTTTGTAGAAAAAGGCTTGGATGTTCAAATTACAGAGCTTGATATTGGTTCCGATGGACAGAAATATAATTCAGAAAAATTAAAGTCAAAATATCATGATTTCTTTGTTATGGCTTTAAACAATCGAAAAACGGAAACTAAAAATGGAATCCGTGGAATTACCCTTTGGGGAATTGTAGATGAGCGTTCTTGGATTTACAACAATCATGGTTCAAAACAGCATCCATTATTGTTTGAAAAAGACTATGTTTGTAAGCCAGCATTCTACGGAGTTTTGGAAGCAGCCGCAGAAGAAGCCGAAAAACAGTAATTATAAGTCCAAGCAAAAAAACTGATTATTCTTTTAAATATTCATCAGTTGTCATCATTTTGATATGAAGAGGAGAAAGCCCTGAAAAAATCAATTCAGTGGCTTTTTCTTTTGGAACATCAAGACCAGAAACTCCATCTGTTAAATAAACGGTATAGATTCCTTCGTCCATAAGGGCAAGTGCTGTAGAAAGAACGCAACATTCCGCCACAACTCCACAAAGCACAACTCTTTCTGCCTTTTTGGCCGCTTCCATTACTTCTGGAATTGCAAGAGAAGAATAAACGCCTTTTGTATACAAAGGAAACCTTTTTAGCGGCTCCTGCAATTCTTCCACCATTTCGTTGGCATATTCATCATGATTTACACTTTCATATTTGATGTTGTAATTTTTCCACACCCCAAAAGGATTTGTTTCATTGGCAATAAATCGTGTAAAAATAACCTTATCCATTCCCGAATCAATAATCCGATTTACATTTGCAGCAACGCCTTCTGTATTGCGGCATTCCCATTTTCCGCCCTTTTTATAAACATTCTGCATATCAATTACCAAAAGTAAATCATTCTTTTTCATTTTTCCTCTTTTCCTTCAATATAAATCTAATAAACCTTTGGAAAATCCTCAAGCCTTGTGGTAAAGCAAGGACTTAAAAATTGTCGCTTCATTTGCCATCCATCAATCGCCATTCCTTTAGCCAAAGTTACAACCTGTCTTCCATAATTTGCCGAAAGTTTATCAAGAGTTTTCATAAAGTTCCTTTTTCGTTCATCTTCCATTGGATCAATCCACAAATATCCCTGGCAAGCTTCCGGTAAAATCTCGTAAAGCGTTACCATAATTGTTTTATAACCATATCCCGCTCTAAAAATGTGAGGAAGAGCCATTTGTGCGGCCTTTACAATATCGGGAGTATAACTGGTCATTCGTGGCAAGGTAACGCAGATGCCATTAGAATACTGTGATTCTTCATCTGTAGAATAATAATTGCAAGTTGAAATATGAATATGAACACTGCCACATTCGCTTTTTTGTTGTCGCAACCTTTCTACCGCAAGCTGTGTGTATTGAACAAGCGCACATTCCAAGGTTTTTAAATCATAAATCCTTTTGGAAAACTGACGGCTCGAAGTGATTATATCTTTTTTCTGCCTTTCAACTTTATCAATTGCGCGAATACCGTTCAATTCCTGAACAGTTGCAAAACCTTGTACGGTCATCAGTCTTTTGGCGTCGCACAAGGGCATGTGTTTTAGCATGAGTGCATTTTTAATTCCATGACGGGCAAGCTTGTCGGCTCTGGCAGGTCCAATTCCCCAAATTGTTTGACAGTCGGTTTTTTCCAACAGTTCATCAATGGAGTCTTTATCGTAAACAAAAACACCGCCGTGCTCTTTTGCCTTTTTATTGTAAAGCTTTGCCAAAGTTTTTGTTGGTGCCGCTCCCACACAAATAGGCATACCGACTTCCTTGTAAATCCGTCGTTTTAAATCAAAGCCCAATTCTTCATATTCCTTCTTGGTCCAATTGCAATCATCAAAAAACAAAAAAGATTCATCAATAGAATATTCTTCAATTGCGGGGGCATATTCCAGGTAGATTGAAGTAATTCGTTGTGAAATATCGGCATAAAGCGTATAGTTGCTGGAAAAAACATTTACATTAAATTGATGGCAGATATTTTCAACTTTAAAAAAAGGTTCGCCTCGTTTTAATCCTACAGATTTAGCTTCTTTATTAAGTGCAATAATAATTCCGTCGTTGTTAGAAAGAACCACAACTGGTTTGCCTCTTAAATCTGGTCTATAAATCTGTTCGCAAGAAGCATAAAAACTGTTTCCGTCTGCATGTAAAATCATTTTTTCCTCTTTTCCTGGATTTTTTTGGATTTCTTTTTTTGACTGACTCTTCACTCGCGAATCTACTTCATTTTCGGGCAAATTATAAAAAATCACAAATCTCATAAAAATTATAATGTGCAATGTGTCTCAATAAACGATACAGGTGGAGGGAAATAATTACGGAATTATTTGCTGAATCAATTGCGTATCTTTGTAAGCGTCAAACCAACCGGTGAAACTCTCAAAATTCTGTGTTAAAAATGGTTTGTTGATTAACCAGACAAACAGGAATTTCGCTTTTTTTATGTGTTGTGGGTTATCCCAATCAATACGGAAATGAATAAAATTACGCTTCAATAAATTACAAATCAAAATAAACGCATCTAGTTTGTAAAAGAAAAACATGTTAAATTGTATGTGTAATAGGAGATAATCAAATGCCAACAATTAGTATGTTCAGAGGAATAAAAATT
>JAKSTL010000130.1 GCA_024402595.1 Treponema sp.
ATCCAATTCCCGAAAATATAATTCGCTGGAATCTTGAAGCCGGCGGAGTTTAATAATTAGTAAGTAAGCTACAATTCAATTGTCCCGATAACGGTTGTATCGTCATCAGAACCTTTTTTTGATGCTTTAGATTTTTTCTTTCCAAAAATAGATTTCTTTTCTCTCTTAGATATTTCTGCAGCAGATTCATCTAAATTTTCAAAATCATAACCATCAAATTTTTCATCATTAAAGGAATTTGAAGCACTGCCTTTCTTTTCTTTATCAGCTTTTTTTGCAGCCCTAGCTTTTGGTGAAGTAAGAAAAGCAAATAAACTGCCGCACAAACCACCAGCAAAAGTAATTAAAATGCCAATAAAACCATTTGGATTTTTTCCAAGTATTTCAGATGTAACAAACAAAACAATAAGCAAAATGGAAGAAACCTGCAATTTCTTCTTTGAAAACTGCATAAATACTTCCAGAAGAATTAGCATTAAAACAATAGATGCTGTTCCTTTAATAGAGTTCTTGCAGCAGGAAGCCGTCAAAACACCAGAAAAAAGACTTGCCACAAACATCATTATTCCAATTACAACAGAACCATACAATTCTTCCATTCTAGGCCCAATCAATAAAAGGAAAATCATATTGGTTAAAAACGAAACCTGACTGGCATACCCAAAAACATAACATATAAGCTGAACATAGGACTTTGGATTCGAAAATGAAAAAGGCATATTACCATCTGCTAATGTTGGAGACAATAAAAAAGTGCCGCCAAGTTTTTCTTTAAGCACAAAGGAATCCAACAGAAAAAGAATTAAAGCCGTAAGAGCAAAAGTTACAGTTACAGGAGAATCATAAATCAGCTTAAGTTTAAATTTTGTTTTTTTCTTTGCCATAAATTATTCCAGACCAGTAGTCTCATCAATTCCCATCATAATGTTCATACATTGAACAGCAGCCCCAGAAGCACCTTTTCCAAGATTATCAAAACGGGTTGTTACCATAATTCGGTCATCATTTCCATAAACAAAAACCTGCATTTTATTTGTTCCCGCCAGTGTATTTGCAGGAATAAACTGTTCTGGTAAAGTTCCTTCTCCCATAAAGCCCGCAACCTTTACAAATCTGCAACCTTCATAATGACTCGCATACATTTCCCAAACATCATGAGCAGTAACTTTTTTTGTAAGCAGCCGTGCATGTAACCCCACAGTAACAGTCATTCCCTGAAAATAATCACAAACATAAGGATTAAAAATTGGCTCATAAGCTAAACCTGACATAACTTTAATTTCTGGTAAATGCTTATGATTTTGAGTCAATGCATACAATCTAGGAGAATCCAATTCAGGATTTCTTCCTTCCGCTTCGTATTGTGCAATTGCTTTTTTACCCGCACCAGAATAACCACTTACAGCATGAATCACCACAGGATAATCAACTGGCATAATTCCAGATTTTACCAAAGGATAGCAGATTGCATTGGAACCGCTGGCATAACACCCTGGAACCGCAACTCTGTTAGAAGTAATAATTTTTTCTCTAAAAGTTCTATCAAGTTCAGGAAAGCCGTAAGCCCATTCAGGATTTATTCTATGAGCAGTAGATGCATCAATTATTCTTGTGTCAGGATTTGTACATAACTGTGCAGATTCAATTGCAGCTGCATCTGGAAGACATAAAAAAGTAAAATCCGAAGCATTTATCATTTTAGCTTTTTCTACAGGATCCTTTCTTTTTTCTTCATCAATTGTGAGAATCTCAATATCATTTCGTTTTTCAAACCGTTCAAAAATCTTAAGGCCCGTAGTACCTTCTTTACCATCAATAAAAACTCTATATTTCATAATAACAATTATAGTAAAATTCTATTTAATCATCAATTCAGCCAAAGCAACAAAACTTGGAACAGAAATCATACAAAGCAAACTTGAAACAGAAACTACAAGACTAGCATAAGATGTATCTTTCCCAAACACACAGGAAAGACTTGGTACACTAGTTGCACAAGGACAGGCAGAACAAATAAGCACAACAAAAAGCATCATCCTTACATCAGGTACATTCCCAAACAACTTGTAAAAACCAACCAAAACAAAAATATTAATTAAAACACAAATAACAAGGCGGGAAACCATAACTTTTGATAACTGAAAAACCACATTTTTCCCCGAGCCCATTTCTTTCGGCAATTTAAAATCAGCAAACAATATACCAATTAAAATCATAGAAACCGCAGTATTCAAATCACTAATCATAGAAATTGGTTTTGCAAGAACCTCCGGAATTGTAAAAGGCAAACAAAAAATAATCAGCCCCAAACCAACACAAATAATATTTGGATTAGTAACAATCTTTTTTACATTAATGCTGCCACTCATCTGATAATATCCATAAGTCCATAAAAGCAAATTAAAAACCACCAGATATCCCATCAGATAAAAAACACCTTCATCCCCAAAAACACCGCGAATTAAAGGAATCCCCACAAAACCACAATTAGTAAAAACCGTCGAAACCTTATCAATACTGGAATAAGCCTTCTTTTCAGGATTCTTTGTATAAGAAGTAACAATTGCCACCAGAATCATTACTACATGAATTACCAGAGAGACAAAAAAGACAAACCCCAGCTGCTTTAATTTTTCAAAATTAAATTCAAGATTAAAAGAATTAATAATAATAGTTGGATTTATAAAATAAAGTAAAAGCTTACTAAGAAATTTCTGCTCCCCTTCTCCAACTTTTAAAAGTTTTGCAAAAATAAAGCCGCTTATAACGATAATCATCATCGTTACCAATTGTTTTACAACCAAAAGATACATAATATTCCTAAAAACTACATTCGCCTATTTAAAAATTGCAAAAAGCGCCCCAAACAATCCCATAGAGGCCGCCATCATAATAATTCCTGCCAGCAAAACGCCAAGGATAACAGCAATAACCGTATCCTTAAACTTCATATCCAAAAGACTAGCCGCAAGAGTTCCAGTCCAAGCACCAGTACCAGGCAACGGGATTCCCACAAAAAGCAAAAGCGCAATAAAAATCCCTCTTCCAGCCTTAGCCTGTAATTTTTCCCCAGCCCCAGTTCCTTTCACCAGAAAAAAACGGCATATTCCACCAATCACTTTTTTATCTTGTCCCCACTCCAAAAACTTTCTTGCAAACAAATAAATAATAGGAACAGGAATCATATTACCAATAATACAAACAATATATGAAGGAATAACCGGCATCTGCAAAGCCTGCGACACAGGAATAGCTCCTCGTAATTCAATTAAAGGCACCATTGAAATAAAAAAAATCCACAAATAATTCTTAAACATAAATACAGTATATCGAAAAGCCGCTCAAGGTAAAAGGAAAAAGACACAGTATATTCATCCAACAAACATATTCCAAATACATCACTGACTAAAATATAAAAATAACCCCAAAAGCCACAAAAAAAGCCCTTGGGGTTAATCATCTAATCAATTATTCAACTAATCAATTAATCATCTAATCAATTAAAATCAGAATATCCATTCACAATTATTTAAGTTTTGGCTGTTTGTCAAAGTAAGCCTTTGTTTCTTTAGCAGCAACACCAGAAAGAACAATCAAAGAAATACAGTTTGGAATAGCCATTAAACCGTTTGTAATATCGGCAATTGTAAATACCTGAGTTACTGTGAAGTAAGGTCCAATAAATACTGCAATGATGTAAACCCAACGGAAGATTTTTACAACAATCATTTTTCCGTTTGTTAAGTATTCAAGACATTTTTCTGAGTAGTAGTCCCAACCAAGAATAGTTGTGAATGCAAAGAATACAAGACAAAGCATTAAGAGGAACTGAACAGAACGTCCGTCACCACCAAGAACTTTATTGAAAGCAGCAGATGTAAGAGCTACACCTTTCAATTCGCCAGCACCAGCAGCATCAGCTCCAGTGTAGAAAGCAATAACAATTGCAAGACCTGTCATTGTACAAACGATGATTGTATCAATGAAAGTACCAAGCATAGAAACAATACCCTGTTCTACAGGTTCTTCAACTTTTGCAGCAGAAGCAGCGATTGGAGCAGAACCAAGACCAGCTTCGTTAGAGAAGATACCACGAGCAATACCTTTCTGCATAGAATCTGTAATCTGTTTGAATACCCAACCAGCAGCACCACCAGCAATTGCCTGCCAACCAAAGGCATTTTTAACAATAACAGCAAAAGCACCAGGAATCTTAGTTGCGTTCATAATCAAAATAGAAAGACCCAAGAATACATATACAACAGCCATTGTTGGAACAACTTTTTCTGCAACCTTAGAGATTCTCTTAAGACCACCAATAACAACAAGTGCAACACCTAAAGTTACAAGAATACCAGAAATTACAGTAGACCAAGTATATTCATTTCCAAACAAAGTAAGTGCAACATGAACATTTTCAGGATCAAATGCGTTATTAACAGCAGAAGTAATACCGTTAATCTGTGTCATTGTACCAATACCAAGAACACCAGCCATTACACCAAAAACAGCAAACAAAACAGCAAGCCATTTCCAGTTATGACCAGTTACTTCTTTCATACCTTTTTCAATTGTATAGAAAGGTCCACCAAGAACGTGACCGTCATCAGCATGTTCACGATATTTTACAGCCAACATACATTCTGCATATTTAGTTGCTGTTCCCAAAAGAGCTGCAAACCACATCCAGAACAAAGCACCAGGACCACCAGCAGCAATAGCAGTAGCAACACCAACAATATTACCAGTACCAATAGTAGCAGAAAGAGCAGTACAAAGAGCCTGGAATGGAGAAAGTTCACCTTTGCCACCGTCTGGTTTCTTAAAAAGTGATTTAAAACCAAGTCCAAGTTTTGCAAACTGAACGCCACGACAACGAATTGTCAACAGAATACCTGTTGCAAGAATAAGGATGATAGTTGGAATACCCCAAACGATATCATCAATTTTGTTAAGGATTGTTGTAAACATTTTTGACATCCTTTAAAAAAAATAAGAGCCAAACAATTACTGAATGGCTCTCTAAAGAGTTGTTAGAACGGATAATAATTACCCCTGTCCTTTTTGCCTGAGATATCGGCTCTAATAGCCTTAACCCTTCGGCGCCCCACATCTTCGCGGAGACTCTCCAGAGAATCATCATCGTAAAACACGTTACTAGACGACATAAAAATATTATCATAGGAATCTATTATTTTCAAGAGTCAAGACGCCATTCCAACCACAAAACGCCTTCCGCCCTTCGCTACCGCTCATCCGCTTCCTTCCTTCCGGTTTTTCAAACCTCCAGTCAGTCCAGTGGACAAGGGGCTCCACGCTTAGCTCATCAAAATAAAAAAGGATATCCATTTTCAAGAAACAGATATCCCATATATAAAAACATTCCGGAGCTTAGCTTCAACGGAATGGAAAAGGTGGAAACCACCTGCCCAAATTATTCCACAGCAACTTTTAGATAAGTTCTTTTAGAAAACCATGACTCACAAAATATAAAAAAAGAGATTCCCATTTGAGAATCTCTTTTGTAAAAGGAGTGGATAGGAGTCGAACCTACCAATGATGGTTTTGCAGACCAGTCCCTTA
>JAKSTL010000131.1 GCA_024402595.1 Treponema sp.
GCAATAATCAGATTTTTTCCATCTGGAGTTATGCTGTTGTTGTACCAAATTTCGTGAGGAACGCCTGCTTTGTATTTTGCACTTGGAGTTAGAGTTTTAATTTCTTTGATAGAAGTTTTACTGTTCAGACAGATGCGACCACTTTCATCTTCAAAAAGATAAACAGTTCCGTAAAGATGATCTGGATAACCTTCCTGATTTACAATCCAGATTCCTTCATCATTTTTTGTAAAATAGCACCAGTTTTCAAACTTAAAATCTGAATTGGCAAAATCCCGCTGCCCATTTTGTGTAACTGCGGTTATTCTGGTTTCCAATCCAAGATTTTTATCAATAACAAATTTCCACAAAGGAAACTTATTATTTTCTTTATTTTTTTCTACAAAAGTATAAAACTTGTTTGCGTCAATTTTTTCATTTGAACAACAAAGATATTTTAAGGCTTCTTCCTCGTAAAGATATTTTCCATTGTCACTTTGGATGGAAAAAATAGGCGAAGTTCCTAAATCCGCAAAAGAATAAAGGAAATTAAGGAATCCTGAAAAATCTGGCTTGGAAACATCCTTTATAAATGCCCTGAAACCAAGATTCATATCATCTGCAAGGAAGTTTTTGTATCTTTTTAGAGTACCGGCAGTGTAAAAGCCATTAGGATCTTTTTCGCAAGTGTAAAAACCGTTTTGAAAGTTCAGCCAGTAGTTGTTGATTTGAGTTTTTGTAGCAACGGAAAAATACAACTTTTGAGTTTTATCGGAATAGCATAAATTACCGACTCCGAGATCATCATTTTTTCCATGAGATTCGAAAATTAATTGTGGTGCATAATTTTTGTAACTGCTTATGGCGAAGATGCAGTTTTTAAAATCATTATCAGTGCCAACCAAAGCATTTACAAAAGTCCATTCGCCGTCCGCCGAAGAAATAGAACATCTGATTTTCATTTTATCAGTGTTGATCACAACTGCGGAAAGAGAATTGATAGTAAAAATTACAAAAAATAGAATCAGTAAAATATGCTTTTTCATTTTGAATATTGTATATCAAATTATTTGATTTCAGAATAAACTTTCACATAATCAATCATAAATTCAACCGGTACATCAGTAGAGAAAACTCCTGTTTTTGATGTATTTCCAGAAGAACTTAAATTATATGAAAGATTAATGTTGTAATTTTTATCAGCTTTTCCATAAGTAGCAAAAGGAAAGGACTTAACTTTTTCTCCATCCTGAAAAATTGTGAAATTTTTTTCATCCCAAACAACCTGACAAATGTGCCATTCATTAAACCATTTTGAATCGTCAATTTTTGAAGCTTTTGTACTTTCGTTATAAAAATTTCCATTATTACTGAAAACTGAAACAGCTGGATTAAAATAAACGGAATCTTTTTTTCCTGATTCTAAGTTCATAGGGTAAAGATATCTGTATTCATTTCCACTTTTGTTTGCTGCATTTCCATAACGATGTACTCCAATATCAAAAGCAATTGTGGCAACAGAATTCTCTCCTTTTGTTGGCACCTTGTACTTGAATTCTATCATAGTATTCTGTTTTGCAAGCTTCTTTGCACTTTGAACCATAAAATTAGATGTTGTGACTCTTGCTCCTGTAACCTTTCTGGTTTGAACAATATGAAGAATTCCATTTTCCGTGAAGACATTTTTTTCATCAGAAGGAATTACTTCAATTGAATTATATTTAGGATTGCCGCCCAACATTTTTATACGGGAATCATTGTCGCTTAATGTTGAAATTCCGTTGTCTGCGTCTATAATTGACCAGTTTTTAGAAAAATCATTTTCCCCATCAAACTCATCATTAAAATCAAGAACATATTTTTTATTCTGGAAATCAATTACTACATCATCTTTTGAAATTTGTCTTTCTTCGTTTTTGCTTTCTGTTTTGGATTTCTTTTCTTTTGGAACTTTTACTTTGGAAATAACAGCTTCTTTTTCACCAGAAAGCAAAGTGTAATTCAATACTAAAGATACCTGAGCAATTGCATCTGTTACAATTGGAGCATCAAATTCGATAGAAAAAACTTCACCTTTTTTTATATCCTTTGCAATTAAATTTTCGCCCTGAAGATCACTTAACTGTAACCACCAGTTTGCAGCAGGGGAACGGTCAACAAGACGATATGAGACTTCCTTAATATCAATATTTGATTTTCCTTGCCATGTAATTTTAATCTTAGAACCAGAAGTTACATCATCAATATTCAAATCATCAGAAACATCGATGATTGCCTGATATGCAGATCTTTGATATCCATTTTCCTGCCATTTTTCTAATGTAAATGAAAAATCTTTGTTTACATTTAAATTCTGTGTTTGTGAATAAACTGTTGTAAAAACAAAAATGCCAAGTAATAAAGTTAATAATTTCTTTTTCATATAAAAATCCTTTTTTAGTGTTTTAGCAAAATTCAAATTTCTTGCTGAGTATTATGAAAATATTTTATTTTAGATGGATTACAAAAAATACAGAGTTGAACTCATAATTTTTAAATTATTAGTTTTTCTAACTTTTACAACATGCTTATTACTATTAAAATACAATTATGATTGCTCGAAGAATTCTTTCAATATTTTTGATTTTTATATTTTTTTCAATTTCACTTTTTGCCTTGGATGAAAACGAATATTATTCCAGCGTTGCCATTTCGGATGATGGCCAATATATGTGTATTGCAACAGTTCATTGTCATAAAGATGGTGCTGCCGAAAAACATGGCTCAGATTGTAAGGATATCAATAAAGAATCTATCTGGATTGCAACAACTAAAGATTGGAGAAAACATCCAGAAAAAGTCTATACATTTAATACTCTGGGCTGGTCTCATCCGTCAGTTTGTTATGACAGTAAGAATGATTCATTTCTTGTTTTTCATCATTCCAATGATCCTACAGAAAATGGTTTTTACGAATTTTACAGAACAGAAAGCAGTTATCCTGATTATGTATTTAAGAAGTTTACGCCTTTCGAATCTCATTCAGGCACAGGCATTCTTGTAAAAAATGATGCTGGTATTTTTCTTGCGCAGGACAATCTTGGAAAATGGCCAATGACACTGGACGAATGGCTTGATCCAATAAATCATTTTTCGCTTATTTATCAGGTTGATGTAAAAAATCATAATGCAAAGGCAAAGTTTGTAGATGCTCTTGGGCAAATCAAAATTATGGGTATTCCACTTGAACGAAAAATTCCATTTAAAACTGTTCAGGATATTCAACCTTTATTTGCAACTAAAAATGGTTTGTTAATTTGTGATTATGATACAAACTCCTGGTGGTATTATAACTGTCTGGATTATTCACTCAGAAAGTTTTCATCCAAAGAAGAAGCTAAACTTTATGATGAAATGGTTGAAAAACAGCGGACCATTGATGCTCTTCTTCCAGAAATTAAAGCAAAGTTGGGCTATGAAAGTAACAGTTCAAATACATCAGATGAAATTTCTCAGACAATTTCAAAGGCACTTTCGGAAGCTCTACCAAATAATCTTCCTGAAACAATTGCAGAAACCATTTCCCAAGTTCTGGCAACGGCTTTACCTCCTCAAACTCCGGATTCTGCAACTTCTAGGGAAAATGTTCAAAATCAGTCAGATGATTCTACAAATCAAGAACAGGAAGATTCAATTTCAGACTCAGCACCAATAGTAGAAATTGATGATGTTCATGATAAATCAGACAATCAAGAAACTCCTGAACCAAAAGCACAATTAAATCTTTTTATTCCAGCAGTCATTCTTGCAGCACTTTTATTGGTAGCAATTGCAATTATTATTATCCTGCTTAGAAAAAAAAGAAAAAATCCGTTTAAAAATAGCGACAAACTGGAAATCAGCCGCTTGGTTTATCAGACACAGGAACAGGAACGGGCTTCCATCAGTCGAGATATTCACGATTCAGTTGTTCAAGATATGCGTGGAATCCGCCTAGAAACAGAGCTTTTGAATGTAAAAGACGACAGCATTTCTCGCCAGAAAAAAATTGAAGATATGGCTACAGATTGTGTATTAAAACTGCGAAACATCTGTTACAACCTTACTCCCGCCGAACTTACCACAAACAATAATAATGTAAGTTCCAAATTTGAACTAGTTTCTATAATTCAGACTTTGGCACAGCAATTTACAGAACGCACAAAAATTCCATGTCCTGTAAAAGTTGCAGATGGCTTTAAATATTCCACATATTCCAAGGAAATTAGTTTAAACGTTTTCCGCGTAATTCAAGAAGCCCTCAATAATATCGAAAAACATTCTTACGCTACAAATACTTCTATATATATGCAGTCAGATAACAATAAGATGAAGATTTTTATTACTGATGATGGAATTGGCTTTGACACAAATGTTACACAGATTCAGGATGATGGACTTATTCATTTTGGTGTACAGATGATGAAAGACCGAATGAATCTTATTGGCGGTAGTATTAAATTTATAAGCGGAAATAATGACGGTACAGAAATTCAATTGGAATTTGGAGAGTAAAACATGAATACACTTTTTATTGTAGATGATCATTCAATTGTTAGAACAGGATTAAAAGAATGGCTTGAAACTAACACCAAATGGCAGGTAACTCAGCTTTTTGCAGATGGACAATCTTGCCTTGATTTTCTTAGTCGTATTTCATCTAGTGAACATTATGTAAACGAAAAACCTGATATTATTATAATTGATGTCCAGCTTATAAATGAAACTGGTTTTACATTAGCCCAAACAATTTCTCAAAATTACCCTGATATTAAAATTGTAATTTATTCTATGTTCGATACCAATGGATTCATTCTACAGGCAAAGGATTGCGGGGCTAGTGGGTATATTTCAAAAGTTGCATCAGAAACGGAAATGGCAAAATGTCTGGAAGTTGTACAAGCAGGCGGAACTTATCTTGAACAAAAAATGATTGAAGCTCAGCTCAAACTGGATTCCATAATCACTGTGTTTACAAAACAGGAAAAACGCATTTTTGAATTAATCCTTCAGGGAAAAGATAACAAGCAGATTGGTGATGAACTTTTTATTTCTCTTCCCGCAGTTCAAAACTATGTTAGCCGCATCTACGATAAAGCCTATGTGAAAAGCCGCGAAGAATTGATACAAAAATATAAATAACCACCATTCGCTAGACGCTGAGCACTGCATGGAAACTATAAACCAGCACTCAGAGCCTTTCTGTCATCCGCCCTCTTCCTTCGCGTTTTTTTACTGCATTGGGATATAAAAACAGTTTTTACAGGCAAACTACAAAAAAATAACTACCGGTCAGAAAGCCTCTGTCAGCACCGCTCACTAGTTCGCTAGACACTGAGCACTGCAAAGAAACTATAAACCAGCACTCAGAGCCTTGCTGCCAGATTCTTCCTTCCCTCCCGTTATTTTTAATGC
>JAKSTL010000132.1 GCA_024402595.1 Treponema sp.
TGAAGTAAACCGTGCTTATGAAGCAAATCAGAAAACAATCACTTCTGAAGATTCGATGATGGGTACTCTCTGGCAGAAAGTAGCTGTTTTAAAGTAGTTGAGGTGTAAAAAATGGTAAGAAGCTTGTGGACTGCGGCAACAGGAATGAATGGTCAGCAGTCAAATATTGATGCGATTTCAAATAATCTTTCAAATGTAAATACAACTGGATATAAGCAGCAAAGAGTTGAGTTCGAGGATTTGGTTTATCAGAATGTAAAACTGGCTGGAACTCCTGCAACTGAAGATACTGTAACTCCTGTAGGGATTCAGCAGGGAACTGGCGTTAAGATTGCGGCTA
Organism: Treponema sp.; assembly: GCA_024402595.1. Taxonomy (GTDB): domain Bacteria; phylum Spirochaetota; class Spirochaetia; order Treponematales; family Treponemataceae; genus Treponema_D. The sequence goes on from JAKSTL010000132.1 coordinate 341, forward strand.
CTCAGAGAATTATGAATCAAGGTTCTTTGCAGAATACTGGTGTTGATACGGATGTGGCAATTGTTGGTGAAGGTTTTTTCCGAGTTGAAAAATATGATGGAAGTTATGCTTATACAAGAGATGGTAGTTTCAAAATTGATTCTAATGGTCAGCTGGTAACTTCTAATGGTATGAGGGTTATGCCGGAAATTATTCTGCCAGAAGGTTATGATGTTTCTACTTTGAACATTACTCAGACTGGTAAGGTTAGTGTAAAGGTAAATGGTGCTAATGATCCTGTGGAAGTTGGGCAGATGGAACTTTATCGTTTTCCAAATGCGGTGGGACTTCAGGCGGAAGGTGATAATCTTTTTAAGGTTACTGCTGCATCGGGAGAAGCAATTGCTGGTCAGCCAGGTTATGAAGGCTTTGGTGATACAAGACATAAGTTTTTGGAAATGTCTAATGTTTCTGTTGTAAATGAAATGGTTCAGATGATTGTTGCCCAGAGAGCTTATGAGTTCAATTCAAAAGCAATTCAAACTACGGATACTATGCTTAGTACTGCGGTAAATCTTAAGAGATAATGAGAATTAGGAATGCGGAATTAGGGTGATGGCTAGTGAGGCAATCGAGACTTTTTGTGTGGTTTGCATCCTATATTTAATTGGCATTTGGAATTAAGTAGTTGGCTGGGGATTTTTTAATATGAATGTGGGAATTGTTCAGAATACATACAGTGGTATAACTAATGGAAAAGGTGCTCTTCAATCTGCACGATTAAGCTCTGATACTGAAAAGTTTAATGATTTGATTGGTCGTATGCAGGCACAGAATGAAGGTAGAGGAACTTTATCTTCTAATCAGATTGCGGAAGCGGGAAGATTGAACGGAGAATATACTACTGGATATAAAGGGGCTTTTTCTTTGGAAGCAGATAAGGAAGCTTTGCCAACGGGAGCTGCTGTTAATCAGGCTAATCCTAATGTAAAACCTTCAAAAATTGATAAAACTTCTAAATTGTATGAATCGGCATTGGAGCTGGAAGGTTATTTTGTAAAACAGATGCTTTCGGCTATGCGAAAAACTGTGGCTAAGGCTTACGATGCAGATTTTGCAACACAGACTTATGAAGATATGTTGTATGATGAATATGCAACGGCATTGACAAAAAATGCAGGCTTTGGACTTGCAGACCAGATTTATTTGAGTTTGGTATAAATATTTTTCGGCTACGACACAATGGGTGGGAGGTTTTAGTCTGATTTATAAAATTGGAGAAAATCTGTTTGGGTTCAAGTCCCAGTAGTCGAATATTCGTAAAACCACGAATATATTTTGTTTACATCCTTAATCCCTGAAATAGCGTTGCTTTTCGGGGATTTTTTTTTGCTATACGGGGGTGGGGCAAAATGTAACAAAAATTATTTAGGTAATAGGGATTGTAATGGTAAAGCAGGAACCTTCATTCACTTTTGATGTAACGGATATTTGCCAACCATGAGTTTCTATAATGCTTTTTACAACAGAAAGACCAATTCCCATTCCTTCTTCCCGTCGAGAATTGGTTCCTCGGTAAAATAAATTAAAAATGTTGTCTAAAGATTCTTCATCTATGCCGCAACCAGTATCCAGCACTTTTAAAATAATAGAATTGTCTTCCTTATAACAAATAATTTTAATAGTATCACCATTTTCTGTATACCTTAGGGCATTGCTGAAAAGATTTTCAAAAACTCGGGTGATAAGCTGCTTGTTAAAAGGAATAAGAATGTTATCAGGAAGAGAAATGTCGGTTTTAATGTGTCTTTTAAAAACATTGGCGGCAATTTCTGAATCCTTGGCAAAATCCTTAATCATTTGTGTAATGGACTGTGGAATGAGTTTATCTCGTATGTCGGTGGAATTGAGCTTCATAAAATTGATTAAAGTGTCAATCATTCCTTCCAGTTGTTCAGTTTTTGTACTTATTAACTCAAGAGATTTTTGTATTTCACCATTTTCAACTATAACACCATCTTTGAGTGCTTCGGTGTATCCTTTTATAATTGCTACAGGAGTTCGCAAATCGTGACTTATTCCCATAATAAACTTGTTTTTTTGATTTTGGGCTTCTACGAGAGAAAGACGCATTTTTTCAATGGAAACGCTTATAGAAGTAATTTCGTTGTAATTACGAGGATTGTTTTTTGTTTCAATCTTTTCTGAAAAATCGCCATTGGCAATTGCAAGGGTCTGTTCTTCCAAGGTTGTAATGGATTTTGAAATGTTCTTAAGAATTGTCAAAAGTATGGTAACTAATATTAAAACCAGTATAAATAGAAAAATAATGAAAGATGTAACTGGGAATCCTTTACGACGGGCGTCTGAACGGTTTTTGAAGGTGCGGGTTACCAAAAGAGTTCCTTTGTTAATTCTTGTGTATTGGTAGAAATAAGTCTGGGAGGTTTCTTCCATCATTTTCCATAACTCTGAACGGGTAAGGACAGTTCCCGCCTTTAATTCCGCATATTTTGAAAGCAGAACCGTTCCATCTTTAGAAATTAAAAGAAATTCCACATTCTGAGGAAGACTCTTAATAATAGATTCCAGTTCATACCAGTCTTTTTCGGAAATATTGTGTTTGTCTAATTCCCGCATGGTTTTTGTACCGTTCATCAAAAGACGGTCAGGAGAATTTATGTAATTGTGTACACTGATATATAAAACACAAAGAATCGGAATTGCAATAATTAAACCTGCTAGAAAAATAAACTGTTTTTTAATCGTCATAGAAACTCCAATGCGTTGTGGAAGAAAAATCTATCAGCAAAAAATGCAAAAATTTACAAAGATTTTTAAAGTTTAGTTGGAAATAAGAGCTTTATTAAAAATATAACCACGCCCAAATTCTGTTTTTATCATTTCAGACTTAGACGGATCAATTTCAAGTTTTTTTCTTAATCGTTGAATGTAAACAGCAACCGCCGTAATATCGCCAAACTGAACTCTCCAAACTTCATTGTAAATTCTTTCAGGAGATAAAACTTCCCCCGCATGTTTAAGAAGATATTCCAAAACCTCATATTCCTTTGAAGATAACGGAATCTTATGAGTACCTTTTTTTAGAACACAACTGTTAAGCAAAAGTGTATAGTCACCAAAAGTTATAGAGTCCTCTGCCTGAGCCGAAACAATAGACTGTCTTCTAATAGCCGCCTGAATTCTTGCAACCAAAACACTTGGCGAAAAAGGCTTTGTGACAAATTCATCCGCCCCCAAATGTAATCCCTGAATAATATCTTCATCAGCATCTCGGGCAGAAAGAATGATAATTGGAATAACTTTATTATACTTCAGTCTAAATTGTCCCAGAAAATCAAACCCACTCATTCCAGGCAAATTCAAATCCAAAATAATCAAATCCGGTAAAACTTCATTTTTTAGTTGCTCCAAAGCCGCTTCCGCCGTGCAGAATGCCTTGCTTTCAATGTTTGATTTGGAAAGATAAAGCGACACAAGCTTAGAAATAGATTCTTCATCTTCAACTATATAAACATAAGGATTTGTATTTTTCATGATTCCGTCCTGATTGGTAGATAAAATTTAAAGTTCTTCTTTTCATTATAATAATAAAACGGAAAAATGCGATATTTTTAGTTTCCATAACGGATTTTTATTTTGTTTTTTTTGATTTGGGCGAAACTTTAAGTTAAAAAAATCAAGAGAATCCACAAAAACTCCCATGCAAACAACCTAACGGCCTTCCAGGGCTTACCTACGGACGGTGCTCACTTCGTTCGCACTCGCTTCGCGCCCCTTCCACGCCTTCGCAAGACAATTGGAATTGAGAATGCGGAATGCGGAATTAGGAATGCGGAATTAAGAATTGAGAATTGAGAATTAAGAATTAAGAATTAAGAATGCGGAATGCGGAATTAGGAATGCGGAATGCGGAATTATTAGATTTTTAAATGTACTTTGCATGTAAAAACAGTTTTTAAAACCCATTGAATTAAAAAAAACGCAAAGGTAGAAGACGGATGACAGAAAGGCTCTGAGTGCTGTTTGGTAGTTTCCTTGCAGCGCTCAGCGTCTAGCGAGATATCGAGCGGTTCTGGCAGACGACTTCTGACTGGAAGTTTTTTTATTTGCAGTTTGCCTTTAAAAACTGTTTTTATATTCACAACAGATTAAAAATAACGAGAGGGAAGGAAGAATCTGACAGAAAGGCTCTGAGTGCTGTTTGGTAGTTTCCTTGCAGTACTCAGCGTCTAGCGAGATATTGGGCGGTTCTGGCAGACACCTTTTGACTGGAAGTTTTTTTTGAAGTTTGCCTGTAAAAACAGTTTTTATATCCCAATGCATAAAAAAACGCAAAGGAAGAGGGTGGCTGACAGAAAGGCTCTGAGTGCTGTATCATAGTTTCTATACAGCGCTCAGCGTCTAGCAAACTAGTGAGCGGTTCTGACAGAGACTTTCTGACCGGAAGTTTTTTTATTTGCAGTTTGCCTTTAAAAACTGTTTTTATCTGTAGAATGCACTAAAAAACTGTTTTTATATTCACAATGCAGTAAAAATAACGGGAGGGAAGGAAGAATCTGGCAGCAAGGCTCTGAGTGCTGTTTTATAGTTTCCATACAGCGCTCAGCGTCTAGTGAGATATCGAGCGGTTCTGACAGAGACTTTCTGACCGGTAGTTATTTTTTTTACACTTTGCCTGTAAAAACAGTTTTTAATTCCCAATGAATTAAAAAAACGCAAGGGAAGAAGACGGATGACAGAAAGGCTCTGAGTGCTGTTCAATAGTTTCCTTACAGTGCTCAGCGTCTAGCGAGATATTGGGCGGTTCTGACAGACGACTACTGACTGGAAGTTTTTTTATTTGTAGTATGCCTGTAAAAACTGTTTTTATTTGTAGATTGCATTAAAAAACTATTTTTATATTCACAATGCAGTAAAAATAACGGGAGGGAAGGAAGAATCTGACAGCAAGGCTCTGAGT
>JAKSTL010000133.1 GCA_024402595.1 Treponema sp.
CGATTGTTCCGCCAACTTCAAGACTTCCGTGAAGAATACGGTTCTGTCCGTCAAAAAACATTTTGGCTGTAAGTTTCTTTTCTCCGCCTTTGAAGTTTGGGTAAACCTGGGCTTCTATTTCTGAATATGCAAATTTCATTTTTATCCTCGCTGTATTCAACATTATACTTCAAAACAGTCTTTCATTTTAAGATGATCACTGTTTTTGTTTTACTTAAGGCAAAACCGTAGATTTTCTCCTTATACTGTAAAATCTTTTTGTCTGTTTCCGTTCTTTTCATTTGATTCCTACTTTGAGCTCATTTTTCAGATTCATATATATAGTGTGATTATGAGGAAAATGGTTGGGTAACTTTTTAAAATTTTTCCTAAAAACTATTCTAACATAAATGTATTGATCAAACATTAGTGAAAAAGTATTTTATTTCAGATATTTTCTTTCCTGCTGTATAATTTAAAAATGATTAACGTAACAATTTACAACGAGTTTTTTCATGAACAGACTTACGAAGGTATCAGAAAAGTTTACCCGGAAGGCATTCATAATTGTATAAAAGGTTTTCTTAAAACTGATGAAAATTTGAATATAAGAACTGCCACTTTTGATATGGAAGAACATGGGCTTTCAAAAGAAGTGCTAGATTCAACTGATGTTCTTATTTACTGGAGTCATGCAAAGCAGGATGATTTTTCGGATGCTGTTGCAGAAAATATTAAAAACAGAGTTCTGGACGGAATGGGGTTTTTGCCGCTTCATTCGGCTCATTTTTCCAAAACAATGAAACTTTTAATGGGCACAACAATGAGTCTTAAATGGAAGCACGATGAATCAGAAAAACTTTTCTGCACCTGCCCGACACATCCAATTGCCAGCGGAGTCCCTGAAGAAATTTTAATTCCTAAAGAAGAAATGTATGGGGAATATTTTGATATTCCTAAACCTGATGATGTTATTTATACAGGCTGGTTTTCTAACGGCTATGTCTTCAGAAGTGCCTGTACATGGATACGTGGAAAAGGAAAGATTTTTTATTTCCAGCCAGGTCATGAAGAATACCCTGTTTATTATCAGGAAGAAATTCAGAAGATAATTAAAAACGGAGTCTACTGGTGCGCACCAGTCAGTTCTTCTGTAATCATCAGAGATTGTGTGGAGGTCAAATAATGAAAATTTCTATTTTTCTGGAACACCTTTTGCAGGCTCACGAACAGAGTGGAAAATCTATAGAAGAAGTTTTTTCTGCAGCCAAAAAATGTGGAATTGACGGCATTGAAACAAATGCAGGTTTTATTGGTTCTCAGGAAGAACTTCAGAAAAAATTACAGAATGCAGGACTTTCTGTAAGTCAGTTGTACGAAAACTACACTTGGGAAGATTTTGACAATGATATCAAAATGAAAAATCATATTGCCACTGCAAAAAAACTTGGAGCAGATAAAATCCTTTTTATTCCGCCATATTTTTCAGACATGAAAACAGAAACTGTTCAGGCAGAAAAAGAAAAAGTAAAGATCATGATCCGCAAAATCTGTGCATTGGCCAAGTCCGTAGGAATTACTGTGACTATGGAAGATTTTGATAATCTTCAGAATCCAAGTTCAAAGTTATGTTTCCTTGAAGAATACATAAAAGAAATCCCGGAACTGATGATTACTTTTGATACCGGAAATTTCCTTGCCAACGGAGAAGAAGTTCTGGAAGCTTATCCGGTTTTGGAAAGCAGAATAGTAAACGTTCACTGCAAGGACAGACTTCCGGACGTAAGTTCCTGCCCTACAGGAACTGGAATAATTCCGTTCAAAATTATTGTGGAAAAACTTAAGAGAATAAATTACAACGGAAATTATTCAATCGAGCATTTTGATATCGAAAAACAGCTGGAAGCAATGGACGAATCTGCAAGGTTTGTTAAAACTTTTGCTTTATAAAACCAAGAGCTTAATGGAAAAATGAAGAAGTTCTTTAAGCTTTTGCAGATGATTCTGATTGCGGTCTGTTTTTGCTCCTGTTCCCCGAATGTAAAGAATATTTCACCGGAATCTCAACCCAATAAATTTTCCTGTGAATATCAGGGGAAGAAACGGAGTTTCCTTTTATATCTACCGGAAACCGGAAACTATGAAAATACGAAAATGGTTGTAATGCTTCATGGCTATGGAAATTCTGCCAGTTCGTTTTCCCGAGATACTCAGTTCGAAAAAGATGCTTTGCCACAAAATTATGCCGTTCTTTATATAAATGGAATTCCAAATCCAGGCGTAAAAATGGCTGCACCAGGGTGGAATTATAATTATGATAAATCCGGAAAAGCAGATATGAACTTTATTGTCGGTCTGGTTCAATTACTGCAGAAGCAATATGGTTTTTGCAAAAAAACTTATGTTGTAGGATTTAGTAATGGTGCTTTTATGACGACCAAACTGGCGGTGGAAAGAGCAAAATACTTTGACGGTTTTGTAAGTGTTGGTGGAATGATGCCGGAATGGGTTTGGAAACACAGAAAAGGAAAAAAAGCAGCTGTAAGGTTTTTTCAGATAAACGGTACAAAAGATGATGTTACTCCAATGCGGTTGAATGAATCTGCAAAATATAATCCAAATCCTGCTATGGAAGATGTAATAGATTTTTTTGTGACCGAAAATGGAATAGAAAAAAACCCGAAGATTGAAAAATTGAATAGTAAAATTGATATTTATAAATATGAAAGTAAAGTCTGGTGGATGCTCATAAAAGATTATCCTCATTCGTGGCCTTCAAAGCGCTATTGTGACTTGAACGTGAACGAAATAATCCTGGATTTCCTTAAAAATGAGTAAAAAATGAAATTCAACCATCGGTTTGTTTAAAAAAGAGGTATTTCCCGTTATGTTTGAATCATCAGCAAGCGAAAGAAGCTGATGAAAAAAAGGAGATAAAATATGGATCAGATCAAAATTGGAAAATTCATTAGTGAACAGAGAAAAGTGCACAATCTTACACAAAGTGAACTTTCTGAAAAGTTAGGCATTACAGACAGAGCAATTTCCAAATGGGAAAGAGGAATCTGTCTTCCGGACGCCGGGCTTATGCTTGATTTATGTAAAATCCTGGAAATCTCCGTAAACGAATTATTAACAGGAGAAAAAATACCTATGGAAAACAACACAGAAATTATGGAAAAAAATCTTATCGAAATGGCTGCATTAAATGAACGCACAAACAAAATGCTTATTCATACAGAATACGTTCTTATTGCGGTGCAGGTTTTTATAGTAAATGCCGGCTGCCTTGTTAGTTCTTATCTTGTTACTGAAAACTGGCTTCGTTCAGTTGTCCTTGGAATAAGTTTTTTAATTGTGTTTGTACTTGCACCTTTCTGCTGGAGAATTGAAACAAAAACCGGTTATTATCAGTGCGGAAAATGCGGACACAAATATATTCCAACTTACAAGGCTACTGTCTGGTCACCACATATGGGCCTTACAAAATACATGAAATGTCCTGAATGCGGTAAAAAAAGCTGGCAGAAAAAAGTTCTTAAATAACATGCCGTTCCCCAAGTTCCGTCTTTCAGCCGTAACTTGGGGTCGCTACGTCCGCCCTTCGCTAACGCTCACCGTCCTCGCTGCGCTGCGGTCGGCAAGGGGCTCCCATCGCTAACGGAAAAGGAATTAAATTAAATCATTTGCAACCAGAAACATTTCCGGTGTTTGAACTAAAATTTCTGCGGTTTTATAATCCTTTAAATTTCTTGTAATTATTACCGGAATATCAGCATTTAATGCGGTGTAATACTGAATGGCATCTTCGAAATCATTGAAAGACGAATTAAGTGCCAGATCCAAAACCTTTTCTGATGAATCAATAACATGAAGAATTATTCTTAGTTTACGAAGTGCACTTTTTGCTGCTTCATTTCCAAGTTGTTTGCGCAAAATATAAAAAGTATTCACCATAATTGTTGGAGTAGTATAAAGTTCAAATTTTCCCATTTCAGCTAAAGAAAATAAAACAGCTGAAAAATGAAAATGGGGAACCCGTTGAGTCAGTAAATCAAGAATAACATCCGTATCAACAAAATACTTATTCATATTTTTCTTCCAGGTGTTCTAAATAGTCTGCTTTATAATCGTAATCTTCCGGTAAGGAAATAATGCCTGCCAGTTCATTAACTAATGAAGAATATTTATTTTCTGAGGCGACAGCTGATGCTGGAAGTGTAAGATTATCAAAAAACTTTTCCACCATTGCAGAAAGAGAAACATTGTGTTCGGCAGAATAAATCTTTGCCCTAGTAATTGAGTCAGAGTTTAGCTTTAATGTGAGTTTTACATCTGTCATACGTATAATATAAAAATTATTGTACGTATTGTCAAATTTACAACTGAATTAGTTAAATAAACGGTTTCCAGTCAGAGCTTAATGCATCTGTCTGATACTCATAATCTTCAGAACTATTACAGAACCAGGTTCCATTTCGATTAACTACAATTCCGCCTACAAATTTCTCAATTTTTGGATATTCTCCATTAAAGAGACTTCCTTGTTTTGGAGAAGGATTTTTATCAAATTCAACAAGATTTGAATTAAGTTCTATAAGTTTTCTGTATAAACTTTCAGCCCTGTCTTTTGCTTCAATTGCAGTTGTTCCAGCCTTAGTATCATAAATACCTATAGTTCCATCTTTGTAGCGAATAATCCAATCCGGGTAGAAAAGACATTCCTTGCCAGATTCTGCATCTACATATTGGAAGCCAAAATTATTCTGGCCTTTATCACCGTTTTTATACCACCAATCAACATTCGGAAGTTTTTCTATAAAGTTAATAAAGTTTGTCTCATTAATTTTTCCACGATAATCATCTTTACGAATATAAAATGGCGATAATAAAGATTTTGAAACTTTCATTTCTTCGAAATCATCTGTGTATGAATAAGCACTCTGAATTGCAAAAGTATAAGTGTTGTGTTTTCTTTCTCGTGTTTTTTCATCTAATAAAGCTTGTTTAATTGGAGCAAAATCTTTTAATGCTTTATAAATTGCTGTACGGAAAATACTGGCATCTCCTTTCTGCATATCAGCAACAAAGCTTTCTGTACCACCCCATTTAAGTCTTTTTCTAAACCACATTCTAAGTGCAGATT
>JAKSTL010000134.1 GCA_024402595.1 Treponema sp.
AAAAGCTTTTTCCTGTGTAAAGTCATAATCCAAAGTCTGGCGAATCATGTCAGCATTGGCATAAAGAACTGATTCACCATCCAGAACCCATTCTTTTTTTGAAATATTGTAATCTCTAAAACTTCCTGCTTTTACTTTATAGAAAACGCCGGTAAACAAACGCTTATGAATAGAAAGAAGTAAATCAGGAGTAAAGCTGAATGTGTTCTCAGCTAGGATTTCGCGAATTCGAACAGAAACCTGGTCAGCTTCTTTTTCATCCTCGTTTATTTCTTCTCGACCAATTTTACTTTCGTAATACGAATCAATCAGTTTCTTTGCTTCTTCAATTGTGATTTCACCATCAATGTTTCGTTTTGCAGTTTCGTAAAGATATTTTGATGGAGTAAGCCCGTCCACCTGCTGCAAACCAATAGCTGTCTGCCAGAGTTTACCCTTCTCTTGCTTTGAAGGTTCTGATTGGAGGATGTAGGTATCGAAGTCTATTTCAAATGGGTTCTGGGATTTTGGCATCTTATATCCTTTTTACAGTTTTTCATAATAGGCTTTTATTTTTGCAGCCGTCAATAATGATGTTTTTACCACTTACAGTTGTTTCTTTCCAAACAAACGGACGCTGGATTTCTGGAATCGCGATGTAGTCAGATTTGATAAAATTTAAAATTTGTTCGACTGTGTAGTCGTGTACGCTGTATTTTTCGGACATGAATTTATTCCTTATTTATTAAAACCCATTCTGTAGTAGAATTTTCATCTTCTAATTGCTTTTTTGCAGATTGAATTTCATCTTCTGTAAATTGGTTGGAAAATTCTCTAAACAGAACTTCTTCTGTATCAAACGGCTCTCCACTATGGATATACTGGTATCCACCTTCGGATGATTCAAAATAAGTAGAATTGGCAGGGTTCTCGTATAAACTCAAAAACCAATTTTTCATCATGAGTATGTTTTCCTCTTTATTTCCAGTCGGACTTTCAGTTAGCAAATTTTTTGTAGCTTCAACAATTATTTTTGATAATTTTTTTTGGCCAGATTCACTTGATCCAAAATCATTATTAATCAATTGCAAATTTGATTTTAATAATAATTCTTTTACTTTTAGGAAAACTAGTTTAAAAGTTTTTCGTTCTAGTGATTTTACCTTTGAATTTTTAGCATATTGCAATAATTCTGGTAAAGATCGCATTATTGCAATATATCCTGTAGTTTTAGAAAGAATATATTTAGTATTATTCCATTCATTAGGAAAAACATCTTTTGCAGCATTAAATATATTTAATAATATTTTATATATAACATCATCATTATCATCAATGAAATATTCATTAAAACAACACTTTGGTCGAACTTTACATTTTTTGTGTCGTCTAGCTAAATCAAAATCTTCTTCCAAATTATCTGAAATGTGTTTTAATAATTCTTTGACAAAAGTTCCTTGAGACAGAATTTCATTAGAGCCAGGTGTTTTTTTTCCTAACATTTTTAATCTTCGATAATAAGGAGAATTAATATCAGAATTAAAAGAGCGTGCTATATAATGAGCTGTACTGTAAGGATTACGATCTTCTGCAATATTATATAATTCATAAATAATAGACATTGGAACCTTTGTTTGTTTTCCATTAATAATAGCGAATATTAATGCGCTTTCTTCTTCAGTAGGATCAAAGATGAAGACAACAGGTAATGTGAAATCATTTGCTTTGTTAGATTTTATTATACCTGCAATTCGATGTTGTCCATCAATTATTTTGGCAATAATTTTTTTATCTTCAAAAACAATTTCATCATTTTCTACTGAATAAGTACCCGGTTGTAGAGCCAAAAGAATAGGAGTTGGAAATGTAGCATCAGCAGTTGTTGCATATTGTGAGATTTCAGATACTCTTTTTGCTGATAATTCTCGTTGAGGACCGCCTTCTACTTCTAAAGTAGATTGATTAAAGTATAATCTATCTACTGTTGAACAATCGATGATTTGCTGTGCAGTCATCACTCCCAAAGCAAAATGCCCTATTGGTTGATCAAAAGAAAAAGTTTTTATTCTCATAATGGTAATCCATCCTTTGTTTTTGTTTTAGTTATTGCTTTCTTTTGTATTGAAGCAATAGAAGTATTTTGTTCTGAAGGGAGTGCATTAGTCCCTTCAATAAATAAATTTGCTTTTAATGGGTATAAAAAAATACCGAGTATTATAGTAACAAATAGTATTATAGTTTGTATTCCTGTATTTAAGGAAATTGAGAAAATTTCCAAAATTACAATCATACCTCCCAAAACAGTTATGTATATTGAAGTTATAATTCCTAAAATTAATCTAAGAGGTCCAAACTTAATGCACTCATTCTTAGCCTTTTTTATTGATATCATTGATACCAATGCTTCTGCTAAAAAAGTTATTGAAAAGAGAATATATGGATTACCTTTTAATATTTGTCGATACATATATAGTTTATCTTCATCTAGATTCACTTCTTCGCCAATAACTCCTAATTTTGTCAAGATATCACCTATATTCGTAAATAGAAGTTGATTAACACAAAATGGTAACCAAACTCCAATTAATGCAACTATAACCGACATAATAAACCAAATTACAAAGTCCCATATTCCTTTTTTGTAAATGCCAAAATAATCGTAGACAGCTTCATTAAATTCAGAATCTTGTATTTTCATTTTTCCTTCCTTATTTTTTATATTTCTCCTCTAAACGCTCTAGCCAAAATTGATTTTTTTAATAAATCTATTTGTTCCAAAACTGTTTCGGCTGCTTCTTTTGCTTTTGTTTCTTTTTCAAGAATAACATCAAGTATGCGGACGATTTCGGTTTGTTCGGGAAGAGTTGGAAGATTTATTTTTAAATCTCTCATTGCTCTTAAACCTAAATTTTTGATTGTAGAACCTGTTGCTTTTTCATTTGCATAATCAATAAATTCTTTTGTTTCAAAATATATTTTCAAGAAATGCTTACTCAAAAATTCGTTTTTTACATTTATATAACAAGCACTTTTTCCTAATATAACTTTTTCATCATTGAAAAATGCTGTTTTTCCAAGAGTTCCATTTATTGAGACAAATACAGTTTTATCAACAAATAGTTCTATAAAATGTTTTTTATATTCATCTTCATCAACATATTTTGTATCACTTTTTATTTCTATATGGTCATTAGAAAAATTATTTCCGTTGATAAAAGCAAATTTCCCATTTTCCGCATAAATTGGAGTTCCGTGCAAACCATCACCAATTTTCAAAGAAATTTCTTCCAATTTCTTCTCTTCCCAACTATCATCCCCAACACCATTTCCTTTGCGCCATTTTTTTGTGAGTTCGCCGGTGAAGGCTTTGTGCAATATTGAGGCTTTGCGGGTTTCAAATGTGTCTACTACATTCTGGGCTTTTTCTTTTGCCTGGTCTAGTTTTGCAAACAGTGTTTCTATTCGATTTACGATTCGCTGTTGTTCTTCTAGGGTTGGCGGAAGAGGAAATAACATCTCACAAATCTTATTACTGCTTATGTTTGGTTGTGCTCCACCATATGCATTTCTTAGTATTTCTTGCTCTTTCTCTTGAATATAAAAATTTCTGAATTTATCATTTAAAATTTTATTATCAATTACTTTAATATTTCCAACACGTTGATTCAAATAAACTTTTTCTTCGGAAAGATAAACCCCATTTTTACCAGTTGTAGCACCTGACATTGCGATTAGCAAATCACCTTTTCTTACCAAAAACTTATCATCAATATTTGTTTCACCTGAATGGATACAATCAGAAAGATCAATTTCGTTTTCCTTGATATTTGTGATCCGAATTACTGGAATTCCTGTTTTTGAAAATTTATCAGCCTTGAATGCATAGCCATTTTCAAACTTACAAACATCACCTAATTTACACCACTTCCATCCTTCGGGTAATTCATAAGGAGCTTCTATTTCTGTCTGTTCAATCTGTTTCTTTGCCATAATTTTCAATCACCCCTTCTCACTTCTCAATCTTCCTAATCTCATTAATAGAATCCAGAAAAGCTTTTTCTACATCGCTCAGGGTTTTCTGCTGATATTTTTTGTATTCTACTGTGGCTTTTTCTATTGCCTGGTCGTGGGTAATTGTTCCGTTGCCCTGCAAAAGCTGTTCGCCGCTCATTGTGAGGATTCTGTCCAGATGTTCGGCCCAGTCTTTCATTGTCATTGGCTGCTGGCGTTCGGCCTGGCGTTCTGCAAAATCAAGATATCCGCTTACAATCTGCCCCATGGCACGGAGTTCTTTTTCATCAAGATAATTTTTTGCTACAACTGCATCTTTTAAGTGAGGTCTGTCCCCTTCAAAAGTTTTTAATCCCATGAACTCTTTTTCTGCATCTGCACGATTGTAAATTACTTCTGCGGCGGTCTGTCCGTGAACTGCAAAGTGCATTTTGTTCTGCACCTTTTTGAAAAACTCGATTGATGTATCTGAACGAGGATTGTAATCGATGCTGGTGGCATAAATATCCAGAACCTGTCTGTAAAAAACTTTTTCGGAAGCACGGATGTCTCGGATTCTTGCAATAAGTTCTGGCCAGTATTCCCCACCGCCAAGTTGTTTTAAGCGGTTGTCGTCCAAAGTGAAGCCTTTGCGGATATATTCATTCAGTCGTTTTGTTGCCCACTGTCTAAACTGAGTTCCACGCAAAGATTTTACACGGTAACCAACGGAGAT
>JAKSTL010000135.1 GCA_024402595.1 Treponema sp.
GCGCAAAATGCTAAAAACCCTTTCGGCTTTTTTTAACGCATTTTGTCTTCATCCGCTCTTAAATGCTTGTTTAAAACACAATTGTCATGCTTGTTTCAGCATCCCTTTTAAACCATGTTCCCTTTTTTGGTGGTGGGATCCCGAATCAAGTTCGGGATAACAACCTTTGATCAAAGAACAAAAGCAACATCACGATAAACTTGCTGAAATGTTCTTGAATATATGGTGGTTTCGAGAACCTTAATCACCGCTAAGCTTACTTATAGGACAAGGCCTTTTCATATTTTACAAAAATGATTTTAATTTCAAAAAAAATATGGAAAGAATATGAAAAAGTTTTATAATATTAATTTAGAGAGTAATTTTTTTATAGGAAACAACCTTGGAAACCATCAAAGATTTGGGGAAATACACCTTTAAAGCCCTTTTAGACAATTCAATTAAAAAGTTTGGAGAACGCCCAGCCTTAACTTTAATTCACGGAGAACCTTATACCTACACACAAATTGGCGAAAAAAGCACACAGGTTGCAAAACTTTTGTATTCCCTGGGATTAAAACAAAACTCAAAGATCGCCATTTATTCTACTGGACTACCTCATTGGGGCATTTCTTATTTTGCCATAGTAAATCACGGAATGATTGCAGTTCCATTATTACCAGATTTTTCTGACACAGAAGTAAAAAGCATAATCGAACATTGTGGAGTTGATGCAATGTTCGTAGAATCAAAACTTTTTTCAAAATTAGAAAAAATTAAAGCTGATCTTCCATCAATCATCATCAAAATAGAAGATTTTACCCTACTTTCAGAAAATCCTCAAAATATAACATTAGAAAATGCCACAGTTGAACTTCCAGCAATTGAACCAGAAGAATCCGATACAGCTTCAATCATTTACACTTCAGGAACAACAGGACGTTCAAAAGGCGTAGAACTTACACATAAAAACCTTGTTTGGACTTGCGTACAATGTCAGGGCACACATCGAGTAAATAAGTTTGACCGAACTCTTTCATTTTTACCATTATCCCATGTATACGAGTTTACAGTCAGTTTTTCCATGCAACTTCTAAACGGCGCCTGCGTCTATTATTTAGGAAAACCACCAATCGTCAGTGCCCTTTTACCTGCATTTAAGGCAGTTCAACCAACAATAGTATTGTCCGTTCCTTTAGTAATGGAAAAAATCTACAAAAACAAAGTACTTCCAACTCTTACTAAAAACGATTTTATGAAGTTTCTTTATAAAATGCACGGAACCCGTAAACTACTCCATAAAATTGCAGGAAAGGAATTAAAAAAGACTTTTGGTGGCCATCTTATTTTCTTTGGAATAGGCGGTGCAATGTTAGACCCTTCCGTAGAAAAGTTTATGAAAGATGCAAAGTTTCCTTATGCCATTGGATACGGATTAACAGAAACTTCCCCACTTTTAGCTTCCAGTGGTCCAAAAATTACAGTGCCAGGAACAATAGGCGTTGTAATGGATGGCGTTGACTTAAGAATTAACAATCCAGATCCAAAAACCGGAGTTGGCGAAGTTGTAGCAAAAGGCGAAAATGTTATGAAAGGCTATTATAAAGATGAAAAACTTACAGCCGAAGCCTTTACCACAGAACAAGATTCAGTAGGAGCCGGATATTTTAAAACTGGCGATTTAGGTCTTTTTGTAAAGAAACACAAAAAACCTTATCTGGTGCTAAAAGGTCGCAATAAAAATATGATTTTAGGTCCAAGCGGCGAAAACATTTATCCAGAAGACATAGAGTTTATTATAAATCAACATCCTTTAGTTTCCGAATCCCTTGTAGTAGAAGACGACAATGGACTGGTAGCTCTTGTTCAGCCAAATGAAGAAAAAATTGAAATTGAAGCACTGGAACGGGCAAAACGAAACTTTCCGGAAAAGTTTATAGAAGGTGTAAAAGGCGTTCCTTCTACCATAGCCGAAATAATTCAAAAACAGTCTGACGACTTTAAAAAAGAAATTACCTATGAACGAGAACGACTTTTAAATGAGATTCAGTTTTATGTAAATGGCCGTGTTAATAAAAACTCTAAGGTAAGTAAAATAAAAGAAGTCAAAGAGTTTGAAAAGACAGCCACTCAAAAAATCAAACGATTTATGTACGATTTACGAACAAAAAAAACTGATAAAAAATAATTTTGTAATAATACATTGGAGCTTCCCACAGCCTTCGGCTGTGGTCGACCGTTCCAGGGTTCGCTAACCGCTCAGCGTCCTCACTGCGTTGCGGTCGCTGCCTTCGGCCCCCTTCCATGGTCTAAGCCAATTTAAACAATTCTGTCAGAGTTTTTCTGAGCCCGTAGAAGAACTACGATTACAGAGCTTAATGTTATTGGAAGCCCCCTTACTCAAACTCTTTCTATTTCTATAAATTCATAATTCAGCAAAGTCTTCATATACATTGAAATTCGAGGATATAAAGGATCTGCATTTTCTCCGAATTGTTCATGCATAAGATCAGCAATATCTTTTACTGTTTTTATTCCATCAATCTGCTGCCATATAAAGCTACCAAATTCTTCCAGATGAATCTGAGTAAATCTTGGCTTCTTAAAAAACTTCTGTGCAATAAAATTGAATACACCTTTGTTTTCCACAAAGATTGTTACAGCACCATCTTCACCAATCTCAGCTCGAAATTTCTGAGACTGGTGAGGAACTAAATCTAAAAGATTTGGAGACTTAGTTTGCTTTTTCATTTTTTTTAGAAAGTCCGTTCATTAATACAAGAACAATAAGTGCAATGAATAATACAACACTAAATGCAAGTCTAAGTCCAGCAGGCATAAATGTACCACCGCTAATTTTATCTGCAATACCAGCAACTGTAAGAATGGCAAGAAGAACACCCATCAAACCTTCACCGGCAATCAGACCAGAACAGAACAATACTCCTTTTGAACTGTCGCTAGATTCTGACTTATTTTTCTTGTCAACAATCTTTCTTAAAACACCACCAACCATAATTGGAGCAGTAAGTTCCAAAGGAAGATAAATGCCAATTGCAACTGCCAATGAAGGCATACCAAGCAATTCAAAAATTACAGTACAAGCGGCACCAATGAATACAAAGTTCCAAGGAAGATTTCCGTTCATTACACCTTCTGTTACCAGCTTCATCAGCGTTGCCTGTGGAGCAGAAAGCTCTTTTGAACCAAATCCCCATGCAGAATTCAAAAGGATTAATACACCGCCAATTGTCAAAGCTGAAATTATAGCACCAATCAATTCACCAATCTGCTGCTTTTTAGGTGTTGCACCAAGCAAATAACCAGTTTTCAAGTCCTGAGAAGTATCACCAGCAATTGCAGCAATAATACAAATGATAGAACCGATTGTAATTGCACTCACCATTCCATGAGCACCAGTGTCGCCAGAAACTTTAAGAAGAATTGTAGAAATCAACAAAGTTGCAATTGCCATTCCAGAAACAGGGTTATTAGAAGAACCAACAAGTCCTACCATTTTTGAAGAAACAGTTGCAAAGAAAAATCCAAAAATTACAATAAGCAAAGCACTGATTAATCCTGCCTGAATTGGTGGCAACAACCAGATTGCAAGAACAACAACCAAAACACCACCAAGAACGAACTTAATATTCAAATCCTGAGAAGTTCTATCATCACCAGCGGCAGAAGACTTTTTCAGACCTTTAATTGCACTGGCAAAAGTTTTACAGATTAAAGGAAGAGATTTTATTAAACTGATAATACCAGCAGCGGCCAAAGCACCAGCACCAATATAACGTACAAATTTGGACCAGACTGCACTAGCTCCACCAGCGGCATATAATTCTGCAACAGAAATATCTGAAGGGAACAAAACTGTATTTCCACCAAAAACTACAATTGCAGGAATTATAACAAACCATGCAAGCAATCCACCTGCAAATAAGAAAGAAGAAATTTTATATCCACAAATGTAACCAACAGCCATAACTGCAGGATAAATCTCTGTAGAAAATTCTGTTTTCAAAGCTTTTAATGGAATTGTGATTACATCTGCAGCACCTTTAAGACCATCAATTACAAACTTAAATGCAGCGGCAAGTCCCATACCTGCAAACACTGCCTTTGCATCTGAACCTTTTTCTTCACCTGCCAATAAAACTTCGGCACAAGCCTGAGCCTCTGGATAAGGAAGTGTACCATGTTCCTGAACAATAATTGAATTACGTAGAGGAATCATAAACAGAACGCCTAAAACTCCACCACAAACTGTAATAAGAGCAATTGTCAGAAGACTTGGTTCGCTAATCAGCCCTTCTTTTGCCCACAAGAAAAGTGCTGGCATTGTAAAAATTGCACCAGCCGCAACCGATTCACCAGCGGAACCAATTGTCTGAACCATGTTACTTTCAAGAATAGAATTC
>JAKSTL010000136.1 GCA_024402595.1 Treponema sp.
ATAAATATTACCGGCAATATGCGGTCTTTTTTCTATTATAAGGCACTTTTTACCAACCTTAACAGCCTGCTGTGCAATAACGGCATTAAACAAGCCGGCACCAACTAATAATAAATCATATTTCATATATCAGTCCCAAAAATCATCAGCATAAAAAAATTAAACATCTTCAGATTTTTCTGCGCTATACAGTTGTTTAGAAAAACCAATGTTTGGTAACAACAACCAGTCTCTATTATATACATAAATAGCATAATCTCTATAGCCAAGATTTCTTATATCAGTTTCAATATCCAAAAAGTTGAAAGCTGCAATAACAATAAAAACTTCATCAGTTTTCAAATTACTTAATTCGCTATATTCTGCTTTTGAAATAAATTTATAAGGCTTATACGCGGAAGAAGTAAATCTCTTCAAATATTCATTATAAAGTTCTTCATCCCCAACTACCACAATTTTCTTAGTTTTGTCAGGAACAGATGTAAATAACCTGGTAAAACGATGCTTGTAGTTCTTATACGGCACATCTGCCTTATAAAAAGCATGCAATCCATTATTCAGGTTAGAAGGAATTAAATACCTTGCTCCGTAAAGCTTGAATAAAACATCATCCCATAATTTTGGCGCATAAAATTCCATGCCTTCATATTCCATTCTGCAAATATCTTCAAAAGCATCTGCCGGTAAATATCTTGGCATACAGTTTTCGCTGTAATGAGAATAAATCCCAAGTTTGTTTTTCAGTTTATTTGATGCATTTGTATCGTTTTCTTTCAATACAGCATCCAGTTTTTCAAGAAGCTTCTGGCGTGGAATAATTTTCCCGGCATATTTATAGAACTTCCATACTAAAAGAGACATATCCTTAAAACTTCTGAAAAAACCATAGCTTTTTGCATATAACAAACGCTGAAGATGATGGATTTTTTTTAATTTGAAATACTCTTTTACGGAAGAACTGTATCCTTTATCAATAGGAAAAATATCTATAAAAATGCCCTCGCAGCAGTTGGCATACCAGTTTTGCGGATTAATTGCAGTTGTATTGGCGTTGCGTAATTTTATATAACCACCATAAAAACAGTCATCGTTATAGTTATTCTGCAAAAAATACGGGTTTTTAAAAGAATCTGTCAAATTTACCAATTTGTCGTAATCTTCGCGAAACAAAGCAACATCAATATCATCATCACCAGCTATCATTCCGCCGGAACGAACAGCTCCTAAAAGAGAACCATAAATAAGAAAAACTTTTAAACCGTTTTCATTACATACACGCTTTAATTCTTTTAGCAAATCAAGCTGAACCGATTTTACATTTTCAAACCAGTCTTTGGAATTAACATAATACGATAACTCTTCAAGACCACCTTTTTCAGGAATTCCATATTTTAACAACTGCCTGTTTTTCAGTTCTATAAGTTCATTTAAATATAAATCAGCTTCAGGGTGTGTCTTACAGTATTCTTTTACATAACTATCATTAGTATTTATTAATGGCATAAAACAACCCTATCTTGTCTCTTTCGTTAATTCTTCGTAAGTAATTTGCTGAACATTACCCTTTTCTACTTTATAAATAACATCGCAATTTTTTATTGTTGTTATGCGGTGCGCAATAATAATCATAGTTTTATGACCAAGCAGATGCTCAATTGATTCCATAACGGCCTTTTCGGTTTCATTGTCAAGTGCAGAAGTTGCTTCATCCAAAACAAGGATTTCCGGGTTGTTGTACAAAGCACGCGCAATACCTATACGCTGTCTCTGTCCTCCGCTGAACCGCACACCTCTTTCTCCTACCATTGTATCCAGTCCTAAAGGCAGCGTCCGCACATAATCAGCAAGCTGTGCCTGTTCCAAAGCATCCCAAACTTTTTTATCTACATCAGCATCAACTTCCAAACCAAAAGCAACATTATTGCGAATAGTATCATCAGAAAGAAAAATGGACTGAGGAATATATCCAAGCCTTTCAGACCATTCTTCAACATGATTTACAATGTTCTTGCCATCGCACAGCACAGAACCTTCTGAAAGTTCAAGAATACCCAAAAAAACATCAGCTAATGTGCTTTTCCCAGCCCCGGAAGGACCAACAAGCCCTACAGCCTGACCTTTTTTTACAGTTAAAGAAATATCCGAAAGAACTTCAACTTCTGTATTCGGATAAGCATAATGAACATTTTTCAACTGTATTTCATTATTGAAAGTTAACGCATCTTCCTTTTTGCCCATTTCCTGAGCCTTGTTATACTCATGCTGATGTGCTTCTGTAATTTTAATGTCGTTATAAACAGTATTAAGATACGGGTAAGAAAAAATCATAGTGTTAACACTTTGATTTAAGCGGCTAATTCTTGGGAAAATTCTAAATAAGGCCATTGCAAAAACTGCCATATTAGGAATAAAAACAGCAATATCTGCACCATTTAGTATCTTGATTAAGATTACTACAAGAACGGCGCCTGTACAGAAACATTCCAGAACCATGTGAGGAATCTGATTCATAAAGGAGAACCTTTGGTTCATTTTATTGGCGACTGCACAATATTTTTCAAAATTCTGAACGAAATATTCTTCTCTTCTTAAAATTTTAATTTCTTTTGCACCACCAAAACCCTGCTGCAGCCACTGCGTCATGCTGCCGGAACTTTTTTGGGCTTCTGTTCCATAATGAGTAGCTCTTTTCTTATTCCAGCGTACAAAAACAAGAACGAACAAAAGCATAACGGCAAAACAAACTGCAGAAAGTAAAAAGTCTGTATAAAAGAGATAAATTCCAAATATCACCATCATAAGACCATCAGAGAAAAAATACAGGCACTGAAGAACCATGTCAAAAAATACACTTACGTCATTGCCTACACTTCTCATCAATACAGAAGAATTATTTTTCAAAAAAAAGGAATAATTCTCTTTCATATAATCTCGCATCAGGCGAACACCAATTTCTCTTTTTGTGTTAAAAACAAAACCATAACGCAAATAGCTTGCAATGGCATTAAAAACATTTTTTAAAACGTAAAGAAGAATTATAGAAACTGCAATAAAAACAAAAAAAGATTCATTGCTGGAGAAACCCATCTTTACATAAAAAAAATGCAGGAAAGCATTAGTCTGAACCATTGAAGGATTTAAAATTAGTGCAATAAACGGATAGACAGAAATTACACCCAATAATTCAAAAACAGTTTCCATAAAAAGTATTACGGTAAGACCTATCAACCGAATTTTCTGTTTGCGGTCAAAAATATAAAGCGATTTTGTCCAAATTTCGTTTATTTTACTCATTAAAAAACCTTTAAAATTACCAAATTTCAATATCAGAATTATAATAATGACTAGGTCTGCGCATGCCATAAGGAGGATAATTCATGTAATTGTGATAACCCATACCTTCCAGCAATGCCGGAGAATCATCAGGAATCATTACTTCTATATTTTCGAACGGAACTCTGATACCATTACCAAACCATTGTTTGGTAAATTTACGTTCTATGCATGTTATGGCACAACTGTTCATAAAATAACTACCAGTTTCATCACCAGCTGACCCTTTTTTACCATTAGCCTTTTGGCTGATTTTATCATACAAATACAGCAATATACTTAACGGAACAAGTCGTCCAATACAATGAACCAGTTTCATCAGTCTGATTGTTTTTTTGCCAATACGTTCATATTCCATATAATTGATATTTTTTCTGTGCCCCATAGCCATGTTATAGATAACCTTTAAAACACTCATTTGAAAATTATGCTTTTTACCATTATCAAAAGCAGAATCCATAACATATATATCCAAAAACAACCGGTTAGGGCCCTCTTTGCACTGCTGAGAAGAAACCTTTTTGAACACTTTGGTAGGAAAATATTCTCCTGTATAAATGATTCTCGGCATGCAATCCAAAAAGACCCCCTTCCCCAGCTCATTAAAATCCATAAGTAAATACGGGAAATCTTCTTTAGATTCTGAAGGAAATATTTTCTTAAGTTTATGATAATCAGATCTTGATATTGCAATGTCTATATCATCATCCCATGGAATAAAACCTTTGTGCCGCAATGCACCAATAAGGGTTCCACATATCATGTAATAATGAATTCCATGTTTACTGCAAATGTCATCAAATATTTTCAGCATCTTTACTAAAGATTTATGGCCTCTTGTCAAATAATCCTGTTCTTTTGAAAGAGAAATTCCCAGTTCATTCAGCATAGCCATAGAATTAAAAAACATCATAGAACGATAATTATATTTTCCTATGCCTAACAGCTGCTCCTTTA
>JAKSTL010000137.1 GCA_024402595.1 Treponema sp.
GCCTGTAAAAACAGTTTTTATATCCCAATGCACAAAAAAAACGCAAAGGAAGAAGTTGGATGACAGAAAGGCTCTGAGTACTGTTCGATAGTTACCTTGCAGTGCTCAGCGTTTAGCGAGATATCGAGCGGTTCTGACAGAGGCTTTCTGACCGGTAGTTATTTTTTTTGTACTTTGCCTGTAAAAACAGTTTTTAATTTCCCGATGCAGTAAAAAACGCGAAGGAAGAGGGTGGATGACAGAAAGGTTCTGACTGCTGATTTATAGTTTCCATGCAGTGCTCAGCGTCTAGCGAACTAGTGAGCGGTTCTGGCAGACGGCTTCTGACTGGAAGTTTTTTATTTGAAGATTGCATTAAAACTGTTTTTAATATTCCAATGCATTAAAAATAACGAGTGGGATGAAAGACTCTGCCCGATAGTTTTTATGTTTAGAAGGATGAAAAAATAGAGGATTAGGTAATTTTTTATTGTGAACTATGAGTATTTTAGATTTATTTTGATTATTAGTGAAAAAAAATTTTGTTATTCGGGAAATGGATGTTAGAATTAAATTATTCTTTAGGAACATTTTTGGAGAGGTTGATTGATATTATTTAATTCAAAGAAAAGCAAACACGATAAAAAACATAATAGTAAATTGGAAAAAACATACGAACTGGAAGTTATAAACGCCATTAGTTCGGAGTTCCATACAGTTGGACTTATTTATGGCAAAGATTTTTCTATGCGTTTATATAGAGTTACGGAAGGTTCATCTTTTTTTGAAAAGGTTCGTAATAATACTATTTTTGCTTCCTATGAAGAGCTGATGAGAACTTCGGTGAACAAAGTTGTTATACCTGAAGAACGGGATTATGTTTTATTAAAAACTTCAATTGCAGAAGTTAAGAAAAACTCAAAGGAAAATGTTCTTTCGCGCATAGACTACAGACGACTGGAACCAGATGGTTCTTATTCTCATCATCAAATGGCATTTACAAAGGTTGTTTCGGCGGATGGTAAAGAAAACTATATTCTTGCGGCTCGTAATGTTGATAATATTTTTAGGGAGCAGGAAAAACATCAGAAACAGCTGGCAGATTATTATTCTCTTATTCAAGCTTTAAGTTATGAATATGATAGTGTTTATTATTTGAAGTTTTCTGAAGATGCGGTAATTCCAATTCGATTAAATGCCTATATTGAATCTAATTACGGTGATTTTTTTAGATCGAAGCCAACTTATAAAGCGGCTTTTTCTGCTTATGTTAATAATTCTGTTTATGAGCCGGACAGAGTTGAGTTGTTGGAAAAAGCTTCTTTGGAAAATATTGTTAAGGCTTTGGAAAACAAGCGGTCTTTTGAATTGGAATATCGTAGCAAAAGAGATGGCGAACTGCATTACTTTAATATGAAAGTGGTTAAGCAGGAATGCAACGGCAAAATGGAAGGAATTATTTTTGGTTTTGCCGATGTGAATGATCAGAAGGTTAGATGGGAAAGACTTTTGCGTAATTCATTAACGGATGAACTTACTGGTTTAAAAAATAGGCGAGCTTATGCGGAAGATATTCAAGATTTTGATGAAATGTTGAAAAAGAAAACTGTTGGTAACATTTCTGCTATTTCTGTTGATGCTAATGGTTTGAAAAAAGCTAATGATACTCTTGGTCATATTGCGGGGGATGAAATTATTAAAGGCATTGCCGATTGTATGACTGAAGTATTCAATAAAAATACTTGTGGAAGAGATTGTGTTTATAGAATGGGCGGTGATGAGTTTTTTGTTGTGTTGCAGTGTCCAAAAGAAAAAGTAGAAGCTCTTTTACTGGAATTAAATAAAACTGTAAAAAAATGGCATGGCAAACTTGTAGATTCTATTTCTATTTCTTGTGGTTATGCTCATAGCGAAGATAATCCTGAGGTGAATGTTGCCCAACTTGTAAAATTGGCTGATGATTTTATGTACAAGGAAAAATCTGAGTATTATGTGCGAACGGGCTTGGACCGCCGAAGAAGCTAGATGAATGGACTTGCGAAGGCGTGGAAGGAAAGCGAAGCTTGTTGAGCGAAGCGAAACCGTCCGTAGGTAAGTCCTGGAAGGCCGTTTTGTGGTTGGGACGGTTGCTTTGTGGTTTTTATTGTTCGCTAACTTGGCAGTTCGCCCAAAAAAATCTATTTATCTGTATTATTCCAGATTTTATAAATGGACTTTTCTTTGTCTTCTTCGAAATAATTGATGATTTCTTGTTTGGAAGCAAGGAAAATATTTGCCAAATCGGGGTCGAAATCTTGACCAATTCCATTTTCGATGATTTTAAAGCATTCTTCCAAAGGCATGGCGTCGCGGTAACATCGTTTGGCGGAAACTGCATCGAAAACATCGGCAATGGCCATAATTCTGGCGTGAAGTGGAATCTGTTCGGCTTTTAGTCCATCTGGATAACCTTTGCCATTCCATTTTTCGTGGTGGAAACGGGCAACTTCGTAGGTAATTTTCTGATATTCTGGGTCTTCCAGGTTTGCAAAGGTTTCTTTTATTATTTCTCCACCTTTGGCGGCGTGCTGTTTCATTATTTCGTATTCTTCTGGGGTGAAACGGCCTGGTTTGCGAAGGATTTCATCTGGGGTGGCAATTTTTCCAATATCGTGCATTGGGGCGGCATTTACGACATTTTTTATGTAATCGGCGATGATAACAGGGTGATGGCCATACAACCAAGTTGAAGTTTGAATTCGAACATAAAATCTCCAAAAAAATTGGTTTTAAATTGAATTACGAAAAATGAAAAAATCCAGCAAAACAAGTGTGCTGTTTTGGTATGGGTGAAAAGAATTTCATTCCTAAGCCAATGAATTCATTATATGACAAATGGGAAAAATGAGGAATAGGAAGAGAATTTATTGGCTATCGGCTACTGGATAGTGGTTACTAGCTACTGGCGGATGATATCTGTGTCATCGAGGGAGAGTAAATTCTTGAGGGTAAGGTTGTTTTGGTCGGAAATGGCAAGAATTTTCTCTTTTGATGCATAGACGGCTTTGAGACATTCGTAATTGAAACCGGATTTTTGTTTTTCTAGGATGTCTACGAGTTTGTCCCAGTTTAGTGGTGGTTTGTATGGGCGCCATGACAAGAGAGCGTCTACTACATCGGCAACGGCAACGATTTTTGCTTCAAAGCTGATGTCGGTGGTGCCGGTTGGATAGCCTTTTCCGTCCAGGCGTTCATGATGCTGGTAGATAACATTTTTGCAGGTAGCGATGTAGTTTTCGTCTATAACATTTTTTGGAAGCAGGCTGAAAAGTTCTAGACCGCGCTGTGGATGTTCTTTGATGAGATTGAATTCGTCTATGGAAAGGGAGCCGTTTTTATCCAGGATGGAGGAATCGATGTAGATTTTACCGATGTCGTGGAATTGTACGGAGAAAACAATCTGGTCGTAATAGTAGGGTTCAATGTATACTCCGTCTTCAATGAGGGCATCGAGAATTACTTTTGTTATGTCGCGAACACCTTTGATGTGAACTGAAAGATATTTGTTGTGGAAGCTGGTGGCGGTAGAACAGAATTGGAGAATGTCGTTGGTGGCGGCATCTTTTTCTTCCAATGTTTCTCTTAAATCGGTGTTCTGTTTTATTAAAAGCATAAAGATTGGGATGGCAATGGCCAGAAAAATTATGCTTTCTATTACTGAGGAAATTAGGTTGGATGAAAGAATGAGTCTTAGATTATAGCCATCTGGGTTTCCGTGATAAATGTTTATGGATTTGAAAATTCTGGAAACATTAAACAAGAAAATGTTCAAAAAGAGAACAAAATAGATTTTCTTACGATTCTGTAAAAAATAACCCAGATAAATTGGAATGATGAACAGTATGGAAATGCTCATCTGTTGGAAAGAACCCATTAGGGAAATAAAAATTGACAGTGTAATTATTGAAGTTAGGCGTATTTTGCGGTTGCGTCTGGCACAAAAACAAAGAATGGCGGTAAGAATTCCGTAAAGGCTGATTGCCAATGACAGTCCCAAGCTTAAAGGTATCTCTTTTCTTATAGAAAGCAAGACAAAGAAGCTGGAACACAAAAGAATCAGAGTACCTAGAAGCAGATTTGAGTGCTTATAGATTTTGTCTTCATCTGAAATAAATGTATGGATATTCATCTTTTTTATATAGTAGCATTTTGTTTTGGGTGGGGGTATAGGAACTTTTCGGTATAGTTTGGGGTTTTGAGGCGAAATTGAGTAAAAAAGAGGGAAGGTTGAAGGAGCTTGCGTAAAAGTGGTAAAGTGGTAAAATG
>JAKSTL010000138.1 GCA_024402595.1 Treponema sp.
AAAACGAAAAACTTTGTCTTCCGAATCAACATCTTTTAAATAATTATGCAATTCAATATGAGGAAGCTTTTCGTCATTCTTTCCAAAAGCGTCAAAAACTCGTTCAGAAATATCCAAAAAGATTTTACCACAGATTATTTAACATTAAGCCTATTTCATAAAGTGGAATATTTATAAGCCAATCATCCTTTCTATAATCTGAAAGTGATGTTCTGACAGAAATTTCATTCTGATATTTTTGATGGAATGCCTTTAAGCTTTTTGCCTGTAGATTTTCTGAAGCTTTTACTTCTATTGGAACGATTTTATTTTTAATTTGTGAAATAAAATCTATTTCACCAGATGAATTAGGAGTAGCATAATAATATACAGGAAAATCATAACTTGCCTTTAATTCCTGCAAAACATATTGTTCAGTAATTGCTCCTTTGAATTCAGTAAAAAACTTATTACCATCTACAATCGATTGAATATCAATATCACCCAAAGCACACAAAAGTCCAATATCATGCAAATAGATTTTAAATGAATCAAGCTCTTCGTAGCTTTTAAGTGGATACCCTGGTTTAGAAACAAGGTGCACTAGATGAATTAGTCCACAATCTTTTAGCCATTGAATCGCAATTTCGAAATCCTTAGCACGAGCTCCCGATCTAAGCATTCCGTAAACAAATTTTCGATTTTCTTTTGAAAGCTGCCTTGGTATTGAGTTCCAGACCATGTTCAATCTAGGAATCTGATTAACCGGCGCATGCTTTGAAAAATCCTGTTGATAATAATTCAAAAGATTCTTCTGAACTTCACGAACGACATTAAAATCATTCTCCTCAACAAAAGTTTTTACAGCTTCAGGCATTCCTCCAACAAAAAAATATTCCTTAAGCCTTTCCGTTATTTTTGATTTCATAGCACGAATCGAATCCTGATTCATAGAATCCATGATATCTACTAAAGGTTTTTCATTCGTTGCCAGAAGAAATTCTTTAAATGTCATTGGATAAAGATTCATAAAATCGACTTTGCCAACAGGAAATGAAGTACCGTTATGAATTGCAATTCCTAATAGACTGCCCGCACAAATTATTGCATACTCACTGGCATTTTCATAAAAATACTTTAACGCAGATAGCGCATTTGGAACTTCCTGAATTTCATCAAAAACAATCAATGTGTTACTACTTTTTATTGAGATTTTGCATTCAGCAGACAGCAATGCAATAATTCTATCTATATCAAAATCATTTTCGAAAATTCCTTTTATCCGTTTATTATTTTCAAAATTAATATATGCAGTTTGTTCAAAAGATTGTTTGCCAAATTCTTTCATTACCCAGGTTTTTCCCACCTGTCTTGCTCCCATTAAAATAAGCGGCTTTCTGTTTTTTTTATTTTTCCACTCAATTAATCTGGTTATAATTGTCCTTTCCATACACTTAGTTTATACTACTTTATGTATTAGTACAACATTTTTATGGCAGACTTTTTGTATTATCGCAACACTTTTAAGGAGGACTTTTTGTATTAATGTACCAGTCAATAAAAGTGGACAAAAAAATTGTTTTTATTTAAATATCGTTTTTAAGAGTGGACAAATCTTGAGTTTTTTCTTCAGAATCGTTTTTATAAGTGGACAGTTTTTTTGTATCGTTCCTCATAATGGTTAGGAATATCGTATCCTAAAGCATAACAAGGCCGCATTTCATTATAAAAAGTGATGTATTGCGAAATTGTCTTCGGAACATCATCACTTTTATCCAAATTAAAATCTAAAAAAAGTTCCTCTCCCTTTACCTTACCTTCCCCATAGAAAGCGGCATAAAATCATCTATGTTAAAATCCTGATTTGGAATGAATTTTTCGTCTTTTCTTCCATATATATAATCTATTTTTCTTGATGCAAACCAGGAATATTTTTCATTTCCAAAGTCATCTTCCTCTGCACCCAAAATAAACCACTCATCATCGTAAAAAATAAGATGGTATGGTTTTAAATGAACGTCAAGTTTTTTTTCTTTTCCACTATAAGAGAAATCTAAAAACAGATGATTTCTAGTTGCAGTAAAAATGCCTTCAAATATTTCTTCCGACAATGGATTTATAAGATTGGCAATCTGCTTTTGTGTAAGCATAAAACTAACAGGTTCATCTTTTGTTTTTTCAAAGGAAACAGCCCCTGCTTCTTCCAATATTTTTTCTTTTATAGAATCGAATTTTTTGGCAAGAGGGGTATTTCCATTCAGTTTTATCAGATGCTCAAGCAATCCTATTGTAAACAAATCCTGATTTGAAAGTGAAAGTGTTTCCTCTGGATTTCTAAGCCAGTAACCTCCACCACCATGACTTCCAGATTTTCTTTGCTGCTTTATTTCAATCTGGCAATGCTTTATTTCCCGCAGCCTTTTTATAGACTTGTTGATTGTATCCACGCAACCAAACATTTGCTGCATTTTATCATCGTGAAGGATATCGTCTCTTGTAGGATACTGCTTTGAATTTCCGATTTTTTTATTTTGTTCCGCAATATAATTCATCAGTGCCAAATCACGACTCTGTATTTTTCGATCTGGCATAAAAGAACTTTCAATGACTCTGTATTTTGAATCTTTATACAGAATGCTTGTGAAATTTGAAATAATTTTATTGATTTCAGAAGACTTGATTTTTTGTCCTGGGAATTTCTTTTCAACAATTCCCTTTATCTGATCAAAAGATTTTGCACCATCGCCGTAAGCACCCAAAAATTCCATGTAAACTAATATTTGCAAATCTAATTTTTCTTTGATGGTTGTTTTTTTTGCAGTTCTGATTTTCCTTTCTATTTCATTCCCAAGTTCATTTCTTAAACGCTTTTCTTCTTCATAATCTATTCCTCGAAACGATTCTTCTTCATAATCAATTTTTGGAGATGAATCCTCTTCGTAACCCCCATTCCAATCTTCAAAAGCTGCATTTTCATAATAATTTTCTTCCGCACTTTTTTTAATTTCGTTTCGAATTTCATATCCAAGAAACTCTCTAAAAAACGCATTAGGAGGAACACCTTTTGTTGAATCATATTTTTCAATCAACTCAAAAAACTTTTCCCCCGCATATTGTGTCAAATCATCTCTTTGTTCATCAGACAAAAACTTTGATTTATATTTCCTCAGTTCTTTTGCAACTACATCAAATATCAATCCCTGATTCGCAAACCATATTTCATTTCTGAATTGACTTGTCAAAGGTTCGCCATTCTGTAATCGCCGATTTATTTCTTCATAATCATAATTTTCCATACAAAAATAATATTTTTTTTCTTTGATGTATGTCAACAACATACACCGTCACCTTATATTCTTTATAAATCAATTGATTCTTAAAAATTTTAAAATTTTTATCCACATAATTTCTACCAGTAGGTGCTGGTACATTCCATAACAATCTAAGGCTTATCTTCGGGTAAGGTATTTCTCAGCTATAATTTTTTTTATAAGGAGTTTTATATGAAAATCTTAATGTGTGGTAGTCGTTCAATTACAGATCAAGCTTGGGTATTTGAAAAAATCGACAATTTCGTAACAGCATTTGGTTTTTCAAAAGAAAATTTAACTGTTATTCATGGTGGTGCAAAAGGCATTGATTCCCTGGCTGGTCAGTGGGCAGCTGCAAACAACGTAAAAGTTGAAGTTCATGCTGCTGACTGGGCCCGTTATGGTCGTGGTGCTGGTATTCGGCGCAACAAGGACATGGTTCTTGCCGCAGATTATGTTCTAATTTTATGGGATGGCGTTTCAAAAGGCACAAAAAATGACATCGATCTATGTATTAAAAACGGTAAACAATATAAAATTATCTACAAATAGCAGTAATCAATTTTAGCGACTACATAAACGGCGCATTCGTGCGCTGCCATCAACAATAATTTTCAATAGGAGTATGATAAAAAATTACATCCTTGTAATTTTTATCACGAAAGTTTGTTCATGAATTACATTCACAAACTTTAATTCAGCGCCTCCTGCGCTGCCGCTAACGCGGTGTTTTTATAGGAGAATAATATGAGCGACATTAACACATTTAAAATTTTTTTCAATTTCTTTCTGGATTCAACTGATAAGGAACATAGCTTAATGGTTTATAAAAAAGTTATGGAAGGGCTTAAAAACATGAGTGATTTTACAATCCTTACATCTAGATTTCAGCCTGATGAATGTGCACCTTATGAACAGGTTTTAGATGAGTTCATCTTACCAATTTCTCTTTCAGGTGATT
>JAKSTL010000139.1 GCA_024402595.1 Treponema sp.
TTCAAAAATCCAGGATGCCGTAGATCTTTTTTTATTTTCTTTCATACACTCCTCCAGTTAGCGATAACTAACTCTATAGCAAAAATTACACGATTCCCGCTTTTGCAAAATGTTTTTTTAACATAGCTCGTCCGAGAAGACCTCCAATAATGCAGGAAACAAAACATACAATTACAATAATTGGGAAAAACTGAACCTGAGCAAACTTCTGGATTTCATTAAGGTAGTTTTCTCCAAAATCCTGTCTTGAAGCACTGAATGAATCAAAAGAGAAGAACATTGGAATGTAACTTCCCATTCCCGAAAGAGAATAAACTGCATAGGCAAAAATTGCCTTCCAGCTGCTCTGGTATTTTCCGCTCCAGAGTAATAATTCAGCTCCAACCCCAGTAACAAAGTTCAGAAGAAAAATGTAAGGGCCCATTCCTGTAAGCCACATAACAAGACCAATAATTGTGCCTGTTATAAAAACCATTCCGGGCTTTTTAACCTTTGTTAAATAAAGCATAAATGGAATGCCAACAAGAACCGGACTTAATACAAACATTACTGGTATTAAGAATGGGAAAAACATAAGCATTGCAACTGCTAAGGTTACAACAAAAATAATGGCAGTGTAGATTCCTATAGTTAATAAATCTTTGCCGTTTAATTTATTTTTTTTATCCATAATTCACCATCCTATTTTTATTCAGATTTTTTCCAGTAAAGGAAAGGAACAACATACATCAAAGTTTCACCCATGCTCTTTGCACAGCCTAAAAGTGAATAACCAAATGTATTTTTAAGAATATTTGCCAGAATCATTCCTACAGCAAAAGTAAAAATCATGTTGCAAAGACACATCCAGCGGCTAACTTTTGCTTTTTTAGAAAGTACAAGAATAATTGTAACTACAGCCATAACGATAGAAGAAAGAGCAATCAGAACATCTGCCATTCCAAAATGAGAGCTGATAATTTCATCAATCTGGACATATACCGATTCTGCTACTCCATTAGCCATCAATACCTTATAAACCAATGGTTCAATACAGCCAAAGTTTCCGTGTCCTAAAGCTGTTCCAACAACTGCAATTGCACCATAAGCTGTAAGACACTGCATAAATTTATCGCAGTTTTCTTTTACCATGGCATAAAGGCTGATGAATCCGCATAAATAACCTGCAGAACCAAAAATAATCAGTACTTCAGAAAGTGCAATTCTTACTGAACTCATTTTGAGCCAGAAAGGATCTGGATTTGCAAAAATATCTCCAGTTCCAAAGTAAACCAATGCATTGGCAATTACATAAATAATGCCGCCAATAATTCCAAACAAACCAAGTTTTTTAAAATTTGTTTTCATTTTTATCTCCTGTATATTTTTAGTTAGTAAAAACTAACATTGATAGTAAAAAAAATTAAATAATTCCAGCTTTTGCAAAATGTTTTTTACAACATGTAAGACCAATCAAAGCTCCAATGGTGCCACATACAAATGCAGTTACAAACAAAACAGGACACATCCATGTTGGGCAAAGCTTTGAAAGTGTGTTTACATAATCTGTTCCAAAATCTGATTTAGTCGCAAAATATCCTTCTATATCAACAAATAACACCAGTTCATTTGCCCATAAAATCAGAAATATAATTCCAGAGCTAAAGACAGCCATTTTTTTAGATTCACACTTTCCTACAACTGAATAAATTACATCTGCAAGGAATCCAAAAAGAATTCCCCCAATAAATGGATATACTCCCATTCCTGTAATCATATTCAAAAAGCCCATGAGAATACCAAAGATAGTAATCATGCCAAATTTCTTTACCTTTGTAAGAAACAGCATGAATGGAATTGCACCAAATAAAGGGCACAATACACATAGCATTGGTATCATTACCGGAATAAAACCTGTCATTGCAACCGCAAATACGATTACAAAATCAATTGCAAGGAAAATACCAATATTGATTAAATCCTTG
This sequence comes from Treponema sp., assembly GCA_024402595.1. GTDB lineage: Bacteria > Spirochaetota > Spirochaetia > Treponematales > Treponemataceae > Treponema_D. The sequence goes on from JAKSTL010000139.1 coordinate 1,965, forward strand.
CCGTTAAGCTTTTTTGAGTTTTTCATCTCTTACCTCTTATAAAATGTTAATTTTTTTTAATCTCACAACATAACTGCAGCAACCTTGAATCAGTTCTGCATCGTGGGTAACAACAATTATTGTTTTTCCCATTTCTTTTAAGCTTTTTAACAAATCACAAATCTGCTTCATGTGAATGTAATCCAGACCGCTGGTTGGTTCATCAAAAAGCAGGATTTCCCGTCCGCTGGCTATTGCACAGGCAACCGCAACTCTCTGCTTCTGGCCTCCGCTTAAACTCATAGGATGTCGGTGTGCATAAACTTCTAAGTCCAGACTTTTGAGAATCTTTTTAGCGGCAGATTCATCCTCTTCTTCCTGACTGATTAACACTTCGTCCAGAACACTTTCTGTAAATAGCTGATGATTTACATCCTGCATAACCATAAAAATCGATTTTGACCGTTTACGGTTATTATAGGTCTGTCCCCTATAAATCATTTTTCCTTTGAACTTCTTTTTAAGTCCGCAAAGACAGTTCAGAAAAGTTGATTTTCCTTCACCATTTGAACCGACAATTGCAATTATTTCTCCAGCTGGCAGTTCCATTTGTGGAATATCAAAAACAGGTTGATTTTTCTTATAGGCAAAGTTGAAGTCTTTAAGAAGAATCGTTTTTTCTGACAACGGTAACGATGCAGAAACTAGTTCCACAGGATCCTTATGAACACTGGCCCGAAGTCCCATTCCTGCAAGTTCAGTTTCAGTAATTTCATCCATCTGCTGACGATTTAATTCTTTTATAACTTCGCCATCTTTCATAATCACGGTTCTGTCTGCTAAATCCCACAGGTAAGAAATTCTGTGCTCGCTGATAATTACAGTTTTACCGTCAGCCTTCCAGATTTTTATCATCTCTTTAAGCTGATTTGTGGATGGAGTATCAAGATTGGCAGAAGGCTCGTCCAAAACGAAAATTTCAGGTTCTGATACTGCCACACTGGCACAGGCAATTTTTTGTTTCTGGCCACCGCTAAGCTTAAAAAGGCTCTGATTCATAAGAGGCTGAAGCGAAAATTTTTCAACATTTTCTTTCACACGACGTAAAATTTCTTCCGCAGGCTTTCCTTGATTTTCCAGTGCAAAAGCCAGTTCACTGTTTGTATCAACATTAAAAAACTGACTTTTAGGATTCTGGAAAACTGAACCAACAATTTTACCAGTATCATAAAGCTCCTGTTCACTGACATTTTTGCCGTTAATCAAAACCTGACCTTCCAGTTCCCCTTCATAAAAGTTTGGAATAAGACCATTTATAAGACGGAGAATTGTAGTTTTTCCACAGCCAGAACTACCGGTTAGAAGAACACATTCTCCTTCGTTAAAAGTCAGGTTTATGTTTCGAATCTGTCCACCCAAGGAGTCACTCTGGCTTTCTTCAATATTTGCATTGGCATATTTGAAATTGATATTTTTTAATTCAATCATTTTCCAGCTCCAGACAAACTAAGCCAGATGCACCATCCAGCTGCGGCTAGACAGAAAAATAAAACTACCCAGTCTAAAAATCTCATTCCGATTTTACAGATGTTCGTTCTTTTTTCTGGCCCTCCAAGACCGCGGGTTAATGCGGCAGCAGACAAATCCTGACCAATGTTTACACAACAGCACATCATTGGAATAAGCCGGTATTCAAACATTTTTAAAACCTTCTTTCCGCCAAACTTGATGTCCCGCATTTTCATAGCTTTATTTATTGAAGAAAATTCTTCACCGATTGTTGGGAAAAATCTGAACATAACAGAAAGTGGAATTGTTATAAAATCCGGCATGTGGATTTTGTGCATAGCACCAATAAATTCACTTACAGTTGTTGTCTGTACAAGATAAGACCCCATCATAATGCTAGGAATAAAACGGGTGAAAAATCCTGTAATAAACAAAATGATGGAATTCAATATTCCTGTTGTGCTGTTTATTAAATATTTTTCACTGAAGTATCCTGCGCCAATAATTACTGCACCTTTTATAAAAGTCCCAAATCTTCCTTCAAGAAGCAAAAGAATGAAGGGTAGGGCAGAAAAAATATAAAAGGTATAGGAGTTTTCAATATTTCCCGCACCTCCAAGAACAAAAATTGCAATCATAAGTAATGCAAC